>CAMCHB010000001.1 GCA_945874585.1 uncultured Clostridium sp.
ATTAGATAATAACAAATATTCATATTGTTATGAAGAAGAGGATGAAGATGAAGAACAAGAAAGAAAATTATTTGGTAAAAATAAAAAAGTAGTCAATATGCCACAAACACAACAAGTAAAAATGGTTGTGTTCCAAGTAACTTCATTTGATCAAGCTGAAACAATTTGTAATTTATTAAAAGAAAAACAATCTGTTATTGTAAGCTTCGAATATGTCAACAAAGATGTAGCAAGAAGAGTTGTTGATTTTATCAGTGGAGCTGCACATGCACTAGATGGTCATATTCAAAAAGTTTCTAATGCAATCTTTATATTAGCACCATACAATTATGAAATTGCAAATGAACTTGCAAGAGAAGAAATTAAAAACAAATTATCTGTATCATGGTTAAAGAATAATGGTAATAATAATGGATTTTAAAATATAGGGGGTTCAAGAAATGCTTACACCACTAGACTTAGAAAACAAACGCTTTTCAAAGCAAATGATGAATGGTTATAGTTGCCGGTGAGGTGGATGATTTCCTAGATGAATTGACTTTGGATTACGAAAAATTATACAAAGAAAATGGAGAATTAAAAAATAAACTAGAAGATTCTTTGACTAGTTTGGAAAAGTATAAATCAATAGAATCTACTTTACAAAGTACATTATTGATGGCACAATCTACAGCAGAAGACATTAAAAAAGTGGCTAGGCAAGAAGCTGAGCAAATATTAAAAAATGCCAATGCAGAAGCAAAAGAATCATTGAACAATATTTCACAAGAGAAAGCATTAAAGGAAAAAGAAATCGATGATTTAAAGAAACAATTTGATGTTTACAAAGCAAAAATGGAATCACTTTTAATATCACAATTAGAATTATTGAAAGATTCAAAGGATGAATAAAAAAGGAGAGCTAATGGAAAATAAAAACCATCAGCTCTTTTCGTTTGTGGGATATATTACAGGCTTGTTAAATGTGTGTTACAATTCTATGATTACTATTGACTTATCCTGTAAATCGAATAAAATAGATATGTATTTGGAGTATGAAATATGAGGATAATTAGCGGAAGTGCAAGAGGAACAAAATTATATACCCTAGAAGGCATGGCTACACGACCAACCTTAGATCGTGTAAAAGAGGCCCTTTTTAGCATTTTACAGAATCAGATGCGAGATGCGGATGTATTAGATTTATTTGCTGGAAGTGGTGCTTTGGGACTAGAAGCACTAAGCAGGGGAGCTAAGAAAGCATGGCTTTGTGACGCATCCGCTAAAGCAATTGCTATTATTGAAAAAAACAGTATAAAAACACATGCAATGGATAGGGTTTGTATCGTGAAAAAAGATTTTCAAAAATGCTTAGAGCAATTTCACGATCAGAAATTACAATTTGACATAATCTTTTTAGATCCACCTTATGATACAGACTATATTTATGAAGCTGTTAAACAGATTATGCAATATGGCCTTTTGAAGAAAAATGGCAGTATTATTGCAGAAACAGACCAAGAAGAACGTGTTTTACAACAATTACAATCCACTCATATTTTGATAAAAGATGTACGAAAATTTGGAAGAGTAAAGCTATTATTTTTAGAAATTGAGGATAGAGTTCCATAGAAAGGGGCAAAAAATGGAAATTTTTACATTGCTTGAAACTTTAGAAGATATAGTAGAACGAAGTAAAAGCATCCCATTTACCAATAAGGGAATTGTTGAAAAAGATGAATTATTAGATATTATAAAGGAAATTCGATTGAAATTACCAGATGATTTGAAACAGGCAAAATGGGTAAGAGAAGAACGCGAAAGAATATTACAAGAAGCCCACAAAGAAGCTGATGATATTGTAAAAGAAGCAGAAAATCGAATAATAGCCATGATTGATGAACATGAAATTACGAAAAAAGCGTACGAACAAAAGGCTCAAATTATAGAAACAGCAAATGAAATGTCAAGAGAAATTACCAAAGGAACAAAAATGTATGCTGATAAAATATTAGAAAATGTAGAAAGTGTTTTACAAAATTCTTTAACAACTATGAAAGATACTATAGATCAAAACATGAAAAATATGCAAGAAAGCATTGGTGGAACATTGGGAGAAGTACAAAATAATTTTGAAAAAACAGTAGAAAATGTTGTGAAAACAGTACAAGAAAACAGAAAAGAATTAAAATAAAAGAAGACCAAAACTGGAAGTCAAGATATGTTTTGATACTATTTCCTGTTTTGGTCATTTTGTTGTATCTCAAACAGAAGATAATAGAACAAGGAATGAGTAAGGAGAAGAACAAAAATGGCAAAAAGAAAAAAGAAAAAGAAGGGTGTAAGTGCCGAAGTAGTGGTTGCAGTATTGATTATTATTAGCTTACTATTAGGCGTTTTAATATTTTTAAAATCTGGTTACATTGGTGAGCATTTAAGTCCAATGCTTGGCGGACTGATTGGCTTTATGAAATACATTATTCCATTTGCAACACTTGCTATGGCAATTGCAATTGCTTATGAAAATGGAAAATATATGAGTAAGAAATTAACACAGTATGCAGGTTTTATCTTGTGTATTTGCGTGATTTTATGCATGATACAAATCTTTGCCGATCGTTTAGACGAAAACAGTGACTGGCAGACATTTGTCGAAAATGCCTATACACTGGGTACGACCAATCAAGGTGGTGGAGCAATCGGGGCTATGGTAGCATGGCCATTGATACAACTGCTAGGTGAGATTGGAACCATCATATTGAATGCAGCTGTGGCTGTTGTCCTTTTAGCTTTTATGATGGGAATCAAACCAACCGAAATTGTGGTCAATATGAGCGAATCTTTTAAAGATCATGTACAGGCAAGAAGAGAAGACGATGAAGATGAGGAAGAAGAAATAGAAGAAGATACCAAGAAAAAGGAGACAACATCGAAAAAGAAGGGAAAACACAAAAAAGTACCAGAGAATTCCGAGGAAAATTTGGAAAATCAAATTACCATTCAAATGCCGGAATATGCAGATGAAAAAACGACAAAAGGAAAATCTGCTAAAGCAAAAAAATTACAAAAAGAATCTCCGGAAGTAGCTGACAGCGGAGATGGACACTTATTCAAACAAGAAGTGGAACAAAAAGAAGAAAAAACCAAACAGGTCTTAACATTGGAACATGGTAAGACAACCGAAGACGAACATTATGAGTTTCCACCACTTGATTTATTGGAAAAAGGAAAAAGAACATCTTCTCAAAGAGATGATAAAAGATCTGTGGCAGAGACAGCCAACCGTTTGCAAAAAACATTGTATAGTTTTGGGGTTTCTGCAAAGGTAGAGAAAGTAAGTGTGGGACCAGCTATTACACGTTATGAATTGCGACCATCTGAAGGGGTTCGTG
Organism: uncultured Clostridium sp.; assembly: GCA_945874585.1. Lineage (GTDB taxonomy): Bacteria > Bacillota > Clostridia > TANB77 > CAG-508 > CAMCHB01. Next base: position 3,372 of record CAMCHB010000001.1, read on the forward strand.
TTAGTAAAATTGCAAAACTAGCCGATGATATTGCTCTTAATTTAGCAGCCGAATCCATTCGTATTGAAGCACCTATTCCAGGTAAGCAAGCAGTTGGAATTGAGGTTCCGAATCGTGAAAATGAAATGGTACATTTACGAGATATTATCGATTCAAACGAATTCCGTGAAAGCAAATCTAAATTAACGATGGCATTGGGAAAAAATGTAGCAGGTGATATTGTGATCACAGATATTGCTAAAATGCCACACGTTTTGATTGCAGGATCAACTGGTTCTGGAAAAAGTGTATGTATCAACACATTGATTACCAGTATTTTGTATAAAGCAAAACCAAGTGAAGTGAAATTGGTCATGATTGATCCAAAAGTAGTAGAGCTTTCTGTATACAACGGAATTCCTCATTTATTGATTCCGGTTGTAACCGATCCGAAAAAGGCGGCAGGTGCTTTGGCATGGGCGGTACAGGAAATGGTAAAACGTTATAGTTTATTTGCTCAAAAGGGTGTGCGTGATATCAAAGGTTATAATGCAGAACTTGAAAAAGAAGAAGAAAGCGAGAAATTACCGCAAATTGTAATTATTATTGATGAGTTAGCCGATCTAATGATGGTGGCACCAAATGAAGTGGAAGATGCTATTTGCCGTTTGGCTCAGATGGCAAGAGCAGCAGGCATGCATTTGGTTATTGCAACCCAAAGACCATCTGTGGATGTTATCACAGGTATTATCAAAGCCAATATACCTTCTCGTATTGCATTTGCTGTATCATCTGGTGTTGACTCACGAACGATTATTGATATGACAGGTGCTGAAAAATTATTGGGGAAAGGAGATATGCTATTTGCCCCAATTGGTATTGCAAAACCAGTTCGTGTGCAAGGTGCCTTTGTTTCTGATAAAGAGGTGGAAAGCATTGTACAATGCATTAAAAACCAAGACAATCAACCAGATTATCGAGAAGATATTATCCAAGAAATTGAAAACAATACGAAAAATGAAAAAGAGATCGAAGCCGATCCAGATGATGAAACCGATCCTCTTTTGATGGATGTTATTGAAACTGTTATGGGATTAGGACAGGCTTCTACTTCCTTTATTCAAAGAAGATTTAAAGTAGGTTATGCAAGAGCAGGAAGAATCATCGACCAGATGGAAAAAATGGGCATTATTTCCGGTTATGAAGGTAGCAAGCCAAGACAGGTTATTATGCCAAAGGAGAGATGGGAAGAGCTTAAAATGGCAAAAACACCAGCTCATACAGAAGAAAATTCATAAAGAAAGAAGGTGATGACTTGAAACCGAAATTCTTTTCCAAAATGAATGCCAAAGATTACAATAATCAATTGGAAATGATTATTCAAGAAAAGAAAATATCGACAACAGGAAAGAACCTTTTATTGAGTATGTTATATAAAATTGAAGCAAATTATTCAGATTATGCCGTGGTCAAACAAAATCATGTGACAAGAGATGAATGCTTACAAGAAATTTTAAAAATTATCCAGGAAAAATGCAATAAACTTTTGCTGGTAGAACCAAAATCGAAAAAAGGGATGGTTTTGGCCAAGTACAAAGTAAATTCAGTCGTTAATTCTGTCAAAGAAGAAATTATATCGTATCCAACAGAAAAAGCTATTTTGTATGCCTTATACGATTTAGCAGGTGAAAATTATTTCATTTCGGATACCTATTATTGGTACAAAACAGCTTTTCAAAAAATGTTACGCGTAGGTGGAGCAATTCAAGCAAAAGAAATTTTAAGAGATTTTAATGGCTGGTCATGGGATATTGATACACGCGATATTGAACATTATGCCTATAATTTGCTTTATCAAAATATACGCATTTTAGTGGGAGAACGTTTCTTTTATCAGTGGCGCAATGACCAACAACCGGTAACGGATTATATGGAACTCTTGAAAAAACTGCTACAAGAGAATATGGGCGAAAAATATGGGGTGGCATTTTATCATCAAATGCTAAAACTATGTTTATGGATTTATTTACTGGAAAATCCGGATGCCCGAAAAAAAATACCGGAAGAACGTGCCAAATTACAAGAAAAACAAGTTCTCATGGGACAAAAAACAAGATTTTTGGATCAAGTTACTGCCCAAAAATTAAAATTTAATCGTGATATTGAAAAACTAGATAAATTACTACATGATTCAGAAAAAATGCAAAAACTACTGGAAAGTAAAAATGCCAAAAGAAAAAATCCAATTACCATGAAAGAGTTACGCCTACAGATGAAGAAAAAGCGTCAAGATTTGTTAAAGGCATTGGAAGAATATACAGATTGGATGAATCCACAAAAATTTGAGGACAATCGTCGCAATGTAGGAAAGCAATTGACAATTCTGAAGTCTATTCGTGAAGATACCATTCAAAAACAAGAAGTGGAAGAGCAACTTCTAGCACTTCAAAAGGAATTTTTAAATGGTTTCAAAATAAAAATTCAGAATGCAAAAGAAAAAGAAGAAATACTTGATTTGATGTATCAGATGCGATATTATAAAACCATTCCTTGGAATGCTAAAACCAAGATGGAACAACACAATGAATTGAGTCAAAAAATAGCAGAAGTAGAAGATTCATTATTGGTTAAAGCTTGCAATTTGAGGTATTTGCGTATTCTTTCACGCAATGGTAATTACAATCTAGAGATGCTAAAAAGCATTCTAAGCAGTAAAGTAATTCAATTGGAAAATTTAGAAATTGAATTGAAAAAAGGCGATTATGCTATTCAAATAGAAATTTACGATGATAAAAATTTGGAAAACAATCTTGAGATTCAAACCAGCATCCCAGCTGATCGCATTGATATGAAAGTGAATCGAAAAATGAAAGTATTTTTATTTTAAAAACAAAAATTAAAAGATAGAGCCATCGGCTCGAATGGAGGTTATATGAAAATAACGTTTTTGGGGGCAACCAAAGAGGTAACAGGTTCTAATTTCTTAGTCGAAGGTGCCGGAAAAAAATTTTTAGTGGATTGTGGTATGTTTCAAGGAAGCATACAAGAAGAAATGGAAAATGAAGAAGATTTTTTGTATGATGTGCATGATATAGATTTTGTCTTAGTGACACATGCTCATATTGATCATACCGGTCGTATTCCAAAATTATATAAATGTGGTTATCGCAATCCTGTAATTGCGACAAAAGCTACCTGTGATTTGTGTACGATTATGTTACCAGATAGTGGACATATTCAAGAAACTGAAATTGAGTGGAAAAACAGACGTCGTATTCGTGAAGGAAAAGATCCTTTACCACCTCTTTATACAGCTCAAGAGGCAACCGATTGCTTGGAATTGTTTAAGCCAGTTTATTACGATCAAATTGTTGATTTAGCGGATAATATCCAAGCACGTTTTAACGATGCTGGTCACATGCTAGGTTCTAGTATGATCGAAATCTGGATTACCGAAGATGGAGAAACCAAAAAGTTGGTATTTTCCGGTGATATAGGAAACAATGATATGCCACTTTTGGCTGCGCCTACGATGATTGAAAGTGCGGATTATCTAATTATGGAATCTACCTATGGAAATCGTTTGCATATGCGAAATTGTGATAAGGCACAAACCTTGCTAAAGGTTGTGTCAGAAACATTGGATCATGGTGGCAAAGTGATTGTACCTTCTTTTGCCGTTGGTAGAACACAGGAAATTCTTTACGAAATAAACCGTATGAAAGATCAATATGGCGAAAATGAAGAATTTCGTAAGCATTACAAAACCTTGATGGATGCAAAAGTGTTTGTGGATAGTCCACTGGCTATTTCGGCAACTGAAATCTTCAAAAAGAATATGGATTTATTTGATGAATCGGTACAAGAAGAAATCAAAAAAGGAGATAATCCATTTGACTTTCCAGATTTGAATTTTACAAAAACAGCAGAAGAATCTATGGCCTTAAATGGGTACGATGAGCCTTGTATTATTTTATCAGCAAGTGGTATGTGTGAAGTAGGTCGTATCAAACATCATTTGAAACATAATTTATGGGATCCAAAAAATACCATCCTTTTTGTTGGTTATCAAGCACAAGGAACGTTAGGAAGAAGCATTGTAGATGGAGCCAAAAAGGTTAAAATTTTTGGCGAAGAAATTGCAGTTAATGCACGTGTGGAATACATTGAAGGATTTTCAGGACATGCAGATCAAGAATGGTTATTGAATTTTATATATTCTTTTATCAATAAGCCAAAACATATTTTCTTGGTGCATGGTGAAAAAGAAAGTCAAATTGTATTAAAACAAAAATTGCTAGAAACAACACAAATCCCAGTTACAATACCAGATTTTGGAGATTGCTATGAATTGAATGATCAATTAGAATTGGTAGCGCAAAAAGAAGTACCAGACAAATACAAATATCTACGTCTATCTATCATTGGTAGAATTGAAACCTTAAAAGAAGAATTGGACGACATGGAATCTATCGTAAAAGATACGATGCTAACAGAAGATGCCAGTGATGAGGATCTAGTCAAATTAAATGAAAAAGTAAAAGACTTAGAAAAAAAGATTGTTGATATCATTGATGAAAAATAAAGGAGAATACAAATGAAAGAAAAATATTTTAATGATGCTATTATTGGAAATAAAAGTATGGTAGCCAGTTTTTCCAAAACAGGTGAATTATTACGTCTTTATTATCCACAAATTGATTTTAAGCAATACATTGATTATTTGAATATCGGTGTAAAGGTAAATGATTCCAATATCATTTACTTACATTCAGACATCAATAATATGTATACACAAGAATACGAAGAAAATACGAATATTTTGAATACCTATATATACAATAGTTATTTTAAATTGGATATTAAGCAAGTTGATTTTATTCCGATTAAGGAAAATGTGTTGATCAAAAAATACCAAGTAAAAAACAATCATGATATCGATTTACATGTCAATTTTTTGGTTCATTCTAAACTATTAACCAACCAAAACAATAAGGTGAGCGGATTATTCAAAGATGATGTGTTAATGCAATACACCCATGACACAACCGTTGGTATTTTATCCGATATACCAGTTTTGAGTTTCCAAATCAATAATAGTACACAAAATATTGATAGTGGTATCATTGGCGGAAAAGACTATATTGGTATGTCTGATGATTCCAGTGTAAGTTATGATTTAGGAATCTTAAAACCAGGTGAATCCAAGACAATTCACATCGCCATTATGATTCATCCTAATGGTTCTGAAAATTTGATGGACCGTGTGCAACATTTGAAAAAAATGGATTGCAAGAGTCAATACGATCACACCAAAAAATATTGGAGAAAATATGTCAAAGATCATACAACTATGCAAATCGATGGAGAGAAAAGCGACTATTTGCAACGTGTCGCTACTATCTACAACCGTTCTATTTTGTTATTCCCACTTTTGTATAATTATGAAACTGGTGGTATCTCAGCAGGCGTAGAAGTAGATGAAAATTTCCAATTTTCAGGTCGTTATTCTTATTGTTGGCCACGTGATGGTGTTCAAATGACAGAAGCATTTGATTTGTTAAATATGGAAAAAGAGAGCGATAAATTTTATAAGAATTTCTGCAAAAACACACAAAGCAAAAATGGCATGTGGGAGCAAAGATTCTATACGGATGGCCATTTGGCACCATGTTGGGGCTATCAAATTGATGAAACAGCAAGCATCGTGTATGGCGTTTATAAGCATTATTGCCATACCAAGGATAAGAAATTCTTAAAAGATACCTTTAAAATGTGTGAAAAAGCAACCAAATATTTGGGAAAATATTTTGAAAGTGCCTTACAAGGGGATACCCAAAAAACAACTTGTTATGATTTATGGGAAATGAACGAAGGGGTTCATGCATACTCTATGGCCAGCATTTATGCAGCTTTTCAAAGTATGATCCATATGTATCAATGGATGACAGAAGAAACCAAAGACAATCGTTTAAAAGTAGAACAAAATTTAAAAGAAATTGAAAAATTAGAAAAATATGTTTTGCAAATGCGTGAGTATATCATAGGACATTTTTATCGTGAGGACAAAAAAAGCTTTGTTCGCAGTCAAGATGACAAAATCGATATTAGTTTAATTGGGTTAACCCATCCTTTCCAAGTGCTAGGACCAAAGGAAAAGAAGATGACCAATACCATCGAGAAAATTCACTTGACTTTGCGTACTTATACAGGTGGTTATTTGCGATTTGAAGGTGATACCTATAAGGGAGGAAATCCATGGGTTATTTCAAATTTATGGATGGCCAATTATTATCTAGACTTAGGTGAGAAAAAACAAGCAGAGGAGTATTTTAAATTTGCTGTGGTAGCCTCTACGGAGCATGGATTTTTACCAGAACAAGTGAATAATCAAACCATGAAACCTGCTTGGGTGATTGGACTTGGATGGTCACATGCCTTGTTTATTACCACCTTAAAAAGACTATATAGTGAAAACGGAGGTAAGTAATGGCAAAAACAAAAAATGTTTTTGTTTGTAGCAATTGTGGGTATGAGTCAGCCAAATGGCTTGGCAAATGCCCTGGTTGCAATGAATGGAATTCATTTTATGAAGAAAAGTTTACAAAGGATACAAAATCTACAGGAGAAAAGAGGGTTGTGAAAGCAACCAAATTAAATGAGGTAGAAAAAAGACAGACAACGCGCTTTTCAACTGGCATTCAAGAATTAGATCGAGTATTAGGGGGAGGCATGGTGGAAGGCTCCCTTATTTTATTGGGTGGAGAACCAGGTATTGGAAAATCTACTTTGATTTTACAAATATGCAACCATGTTAAAGTGGGAGGCAATGTCTTGTATGTATCAGGCGAAGAATCTGCTGAACAAATCAAATTAAGAGCAGATCGCTTGCAAGTGCATAATGACCAAATTCTTTTTTTAGCGCAAACTGATATGGATTTAATCAAGAGTGAAATGGAAGAAATAAAACCAGGGCTTGTTATTATTGATTCCATCCAAACGATTTATTCGGATGATATTTCTTCTGCCCCAGGCAGTGTGAGTCAGGTGCGCGAAATTACAGCTCAAATTATGAAAACCTGCAAACAAAATCATATTACAACCATCATTATTGGCCATGTGACAAAAGATGGAAATATTGCAGGACCTCGTGTTTTAGAGCATATGGTGGATACGGTTCTTTATCTAGAAGGAGAACGTTATTTTTCGTATCGTATTTTACGTAGTGTGAAAAATCGTTTTGGTTCAACCAATGAAATTGGTATGTTTGAAATGCAAGATACTGGTATGGTTGAAATCACCAATCCTTCACAAATTTTGATTTCGGAAAGAGAAGGAAATCCAGCTGGTTCTGTAATTGTAGCTAGTATGGAAGGAACCCGTTCCATTTTAGTGGAATTGCAGGCATTGGTAACGCCAAGTGTATTTGGTATGCCAAGAAGAACAGCCATGGGAATTGACTACAATCGTCTTACTTTGCTAATGGCAGTATTGGAAAAAAGAGCAGGACTGATGTTAGGAAATCAAGATGCTTATTTAAATATAGTCGGTGGCATGAAAATGAATGAACCAGCTATTGATTTAGGAATTGTACTTGCTGTTGCTTCTAGTTTTAAGAATTGCAGTATTCCCAAAGACCTAGTGGCTATTGGAGAAGTGGGTCTAACCGGAGAGGTCAGAGCTGTCAATCAAATAGAAAAAAGACTCAAAGAAGTCGAAAAATTGGGATTTAAGACATGTATTATTCCAGAAAATAACAAGAAACTATTGAAAGAAAAATATAAATTAGATATAATAGGTGTGAAAAATATTGTAGAGGCAATGAAACAAATTGGCTTAAAATAAGGAGTGATACGGTTGGACGAAAACTTAAAAAAGGAGAACACACGAACCGAAATTATGAAATTGATTGCACCAGGAACTCCTATTCGCGAAGGGTTAGAAAATGTTTTAAAGGCAAAAACCGGTGCTTTAATTATCATTGGAGACACAAAAGAAGTTTTAGATTTGGTCGATGGCGGTTTCAAAATAGACGAAGATTATACACCAGCTCGTTTATATGAACTTGCCAAAATGGATGGAGCCATAGTGCTAAGTGCGGATTTAAAGCGTATTTTATTAGCCAATGCACAAATTATTCCATCTCCCACCATTCCAACCAAAGAAACCGGAACAAGACACAGAACAGCTGAAAGAACAGCCAAACAAACTGGAAAATTGGTGATTAGTATTTCCCAAAGAAGAAATATTATCACCGTGTTTCAAGGAAATTTCCGTTACACCTTAGAAGAAACATCTAAAATTATTACCAAAGCCAACCAGGCATTACAAATACTAGAAAAATACAAAAAAGTTTTTGATGATAAATTGAATTTATTAAATGAATATGAATTTAACGATATTGTAACCTTAGACAATGTGATTACTTGTATTCAAAGAGCCGAAATGGTGATGCAAGTTGTGGATGAGGTACAACGCCGTATCGATGAATTGGGCGAAGATGGCCGATTGGTCAAAATGCAATTAGAGGAATTGATTGGCGGATTGGAACAAGAAGAATTATTTATGATCAAAGATTATTTAGCCGATGGTCAAAAACGTAGTTGCGAAGAAGCTTTGCAAGAGATTCGTAGCAAAGGAGCCATGGGTCTTGTGGACAGTAATTGGGTGGCCAAAAGCTTAGGTTATGAAAATTTTGAAAATTATGAGGAGATTGCCGTTTATCCAAAGGGCTATCGTATTCTCAACAAAGTACCCAAAGTACCAAGTTATATTGTGGGAAATTTGGTTAAGTATTTTAAATCTTTCCAACATATCTTATTAGCCGATATTGGGGAACTAGATAAGGTAGATGGCATAGGAGAAGTACGTGCAAAATCCATTAAACAATCTTTAAAAAGAATGCAAGAACAATTTATTTTTGATAATGTTATGATTTAAAACACAGTAGAAAAGAGAGGATGAGATAGAGTATGAAATCCAATAAAGGTATCACATTAGTGGCATTGATTATCATGGTAGTTGTCATTAGTATTTTGGCTGGGTTACTAGTCAATACAAGTATGAGTGCTTACCGTAGTGCAAAAGTAACACAATTTGTGGCACGTATGAACATGGTGCAAAGTAAGGTTAATATAGCCTATGCATCCATAAAAAAAGGGGATATAACGGCTGAAAATTATGGTATACAGGCAACAGATGCTAACAGTAGTTTACAGGATAAAATGAAAACAGCATCTGGTAGTAATCAATTGGATCAATTTCGCTATCTATCTTCTAGTCATTTGAAATCAGATTTAGACTTGGAAAATATTCCAGAAGATATCATCGTTAATTTTAATACAAGGGAAATTTATAGTTTAAATGGAATAAAACGTGATGGAAAAATCTATTACAATCAATACCAGTTACCAGGTGGCGAGTTTAATATAAAATTTTCCAACAAGAATCAAGAGGCACCAGATTTTCAATTGGAAAAACAAAATTATGGTTTATATACCGAGATTTTGGTAAAAAATATTACCTATAAAGGAAATGTAGGTGGTGGTACCATTTATTATGGTTACCAAACAGGCGAAAACAACGGAGTCCCTACGGTAGATAGCTGGAAAGAGACAACCGAAAAAATTCATATAGAAGTAAGTGGTACCTATGCTATTAAAATCATTGATAAAGCAGGAAATGAAACCATCAAAACCGTGAAAGTAGTGTTGGAAAATGCTCCCAGCACCACCAGTGATATGACACCCGTGGTTTACGATGAAAGTGCAAAAAAATGGAAAAAAGTCAACAAGGACAATATGGGTAGTTGGTTTGATTATGCCGAAAATAAATGGGCCAATATCATGATGAACGATGGAATGGTGGTAGATAGCAATGGCTATGTAACCTCTTATGGTAGTATGTTTGTGTGGTTACCTCGTTATGCTTATAATATCAAAAATAATTTCCATACCAATCAAGCAGGTACTATTGAAGTAAAATTCTTAAAAGGAACGACCAATCTAACAACCGACCAAACCCATATCCCAATTTCAACGACCTCTGGTAATGACAAATGGTTGGTACACCCTGCTTTTCAAAATGGTACCAAAACGAGTTTTTCAAAAGGAGAGTGGAATTGCGAAATCGAAGGCTTGTGGTTTGCAAAATTTGAAACCAGTATGGAAACCAATGGAACCCATACCGATACCAATAGTGTAACAACTGGAGATGTCTTAACCAGTGATACCATCAAAGCCGTTGTAAAACCTGGGGTAAGCAGTTGGAGCTATGCCAGTGTTGGTACTTTTTACACCAATTGTTACCAGTACAATCGCAAGGCCAATAGTCATTTGATCAAAAACAGTGAATGGGGAGCTATGGGCTATTTAGCTCAAAGTGAATATGGCAGAAATGGGACACCCATTACCATTCAAAACGCTTTCAAGTTTCAAGGTAGTACGGGGAGTACGACCAATGGAGAAGCCTATAATACAGCTAGTGGCGTATTAGGTAGCACAACAGGTAATGTTTATGGAATTTACGATGTGTGTGGTATCAGAAATGAGTATACAGCCAGTTATATAGCAGGTGGATCGAGTAATTTAAGCCAATATGGTGCTTCTTTTGCTACCAAGGGAATCAGTGATCAATGTGCAACAGCATATCCAGCCGGTAGTAGTGTAGCCAGTAATACGGGGATGTCTGAGAGCTATTCAGCATGGAGCCAAATTTATGGAGATGCTATTTGGGAAGTTTCAAATGGGACAGGTTCTAATACAGCATGGGGACAAAAAAAAATGGACGATGATGGAGCAACCAGTAATAATGATAATGAGCCATTCTTTCTTCAATACTTGGCAGGAGCAATATGTCAAACACAAGATGCTTTGGGAACCCCTGAACGTAGTATCGCAAGCCGTATCGCATTGGTGGTAACCCAAGATCAATAGGAGTTTTCAAAATGGTAGTGCTACCATTTTAGTTATAAAATATATCAAATAAATGGAGAAAAAAGATGATTGAAACAATTAAAATGTATATCCTACTATTTTTTATTTATGCAGTGGCAGGATGGATAATGGAATCTACGAGTGTTTCCATTCAAACCAAAAAATGGGTAAACCGAGGTTTTTTGATTGGACCTATTTGCCCGATTTATGGTTATGGAGCTTTAATGGTAACGATATTTTTAAGCAAATATCAAGCAGATCCGATCATAACTTTCTGTATGTCTGTTATCATTTGTGGAGCACTTGAATATTTTACCAGTTTTGCAATGGAAAAATTGTTCAATGCTAGATGGTGGGATTACAGTGACCGAAAATTCAATATCAATGGACGTATTTGTTTAGAAAACTTAGTCTTATTTGGTATAGGTTGTTGCTTGGTGATCTATGGTACGAATCCATGGTTGATACAAGCAATTGGTAGCATACCAGATCAAGTGCAAACCCTATTGATTGCGATTTTACTAGCACTTCATATAACCGATAATGTTATTTCATATCATATTATCTTTAATTTGAAACAAGTATCAAATGAAATTAAAGACAACACCATTGAGATTTCAGAAAAGGTAAAACATATCATTTACAACAAATCAACCTTGTATCGACGTTTGGTGAATGCTTTCCCAGATGTAAAGGAAAAAGTGGATTTTGCTAGGTGGAATATTAAGGAAAAATTAGAGAAAATGAAAGAAGAGGTCAGAAAAAAATAGGACTTGAAAATGAACTGAACATGAACGAATTTGTTCATGATTAGTTCATTTTTTTTGTATATAATCATACAAAATTCGACAAGGATGTTTGCAAATCGACAAATATTCTAGAAGAATGCCACGCAAAAATGGCGGAAAAATAAGGAGGAATAAAATGGGTGTTGTAAAAGATAAGGCAATGGAATTAGTCATTAAACAAAGTATTAAAAAGGTAAAAGAAAATCCAGATGAGAATTTACCAAAGATGGTAGAAATGGTTAAAAAGTATGATAAAAACAATATGTGGGCTGGACAATATGCTTTTTTGGAGAAAGTAACACGCAATCCAGATGATAATTGGAATCATTATATCAAAGGTATGCTAGAAGATATTGATGAAGAAATTCTAGAAAAGTTTTTGTGTAATTTTATTATAAATTCTGCCATTAAGGGCATTGCTAAAAATAGAGAAATAACAGAAAAGGAGCATTGTGGAGCACCATGGGCCATTGTTATGGATCCAACCACTGCTTGTAATATGCGCTGTACCGGTTGCTGGGCAGCCGATTATGGAAAGAGCTTAAATCTTGGATTTGACTTAATGGACAAAATTGTAACACAAGGAAAAGAAATTGGATGCTATTGGTATCTATTTACTGGTGGAGAACCATTGGTTAAAAAAGACGAAATTTTAAAATTGTGTGAAAAGCATTCTGATTGTATCTTTGTTGCATTTACCAATGCTACCTTAATCGATGAGGAGTTTGCTCAAAAAGTTAGAAAAGTCGGCAATCTATCTTTCTCTATTAGTGTGGAAGGTTCTGAAGAAACTACAGATTTAAGAAGAGGTAAGGGAGCTTACCAAAAAGTTATGAAAGCCATGGATGTATTAAAGAGAAATAAAATTCTATTTGGTTTTTCAACTTGTGCTACTTCAGCAAATTGCGATTATATTATGAGTGAAGCATATTTTGATAAAATGATTGAAAAAGGTTGTAAATATGGCTGGTATTTCAATTACATGCCAGTTGGTTGTGGAGCAGACACCAGTTTGTTAACGACACCAAAACAAAGAGAAGATATGTATTATAAATTGGCAGAATACAGGGGTACAAAACCATTGTTTACCGTCGATTTTTGGAATGATGGTCGTTTTGTAGGAGGTTGTATTGCTGGTGGTAAACATTACATGCATATCAATGCCAATGGTGATGTTGAGCCATGTGTATTTATTCATTATTCAAATGCTAATATCAAGGAAAAAGATTTATTGGAATGTTTAAAACAACCTATTTTCCAAGAGTATCAAAAGAATCAACCATTTAATGGTAATCTATTACGTCCATGTCCTTTATTGGATAATGAAGGAAAATTAGCTGAAATGGTTCACCGTTGTGGAGCACATTCTACAGATTTGGCTCATCCAGAAAATGTGGATAGCTTATGTGCAAAATGTCATGATATTTCAAGAGATTGGGGTAAAGTAGCAGATGAACTTTGGGAAAAAGAAGGACATCCAGTGAAAGAAACCAAATAAAAAATTAGTAAGAAGGTATACGAAAAAGCGTATGCCTTTTTTGCAATAATTGACATTTTTTCAAAAAAGTGTTAACATAATAATAGATTTGCTTATCAATCCTCTTAAGACAACAAGTTCTAACAGGATGTGTTTCCAAGTGGAAGGAGGGAGAACTATGAGCGTTATTATGTTAAGCATTGTAGCATTAGTCTGTGTAACACTCTTATCTGCCATGATTGTGGTACGGTGCAAGGAGAATGTTGTTTATGCACTAATTTTGGAATTAGCCTTACTAATTATGATTGCTGCCATGAATGGAATTCAAATTCGATGAATGTTTTCTTTCAGAGAAGGAAATGAACAATGGATTTAATGCGGATGTCTGAAATGATGTTAATAGGGCTTATGGTTATTTCGGGAGCAATGGCATGGTTGGGAAGAGAAAAATTACATTATTATGTTTTGGAACTTAATATTGTAATACTTTTCATGGTCACTATGCTTGATTGCTTCTGGTAAATCAAAACAAAAGGAGGTTACAATTGGTAATCTCCTTTTGTTCACATAGAGTTCATAAAGCTTTGCTATAATTTGCAAAAATGAGTGAGGTGAAGGTTTTATGTTTAATATTCTCATCGTGGAAGATGATAAAAATTTACGAAAATTGATGGTCACTTCCCTAATCAAAAATCAATATCATACTTTTGAGGCAACCAATGGAGCGGAAGCATTGGAGGTGCTAGATAAAAATTATATTGATTTGGTGATTAGTGATGTTAAGATGCCAGAAATGGATGGCTATGAATTGGTTAAGGATTTACGTGATTCCCAATATGAAATTCCCATTATGCTGATTACAGCTAAAGCAGGAATTGAGGATAAAAAACTAGGCTTTTTGCTAGGTGCAGATGACTATATGGTAAAACCTATCAACATGGAAGAAATGGTGCTACGTGTACAGGTTTTATTAAAAAGAGCCAAACGAATCAATGAAAGGAAAATTCGCATAGGAGATTTGGTGTTGGACTATAAGCAATTGACGGTGATGCGTGGCAATCAAGTTTATAATCTGGCTCAAAAAGAATTTTATTTATTGTATAAATTATTAGGCACACCCAATACGATTTTTACTAGACAAGAACTGATTGAAGAAATTTGGGGCTTAGAAAGTGAATCCGATTATCGAACGGTAGATGTGCATATCAAAAGAATTCGTGAAAAAATGGGAGATGTGCCAGAGTTTGAAATTCAGACGGTTCGCGGGATTGGATACAAATGTATCTTACACCAGAAAGGATAATTATGTTTGAAAAATTTTTTGGAAAAAAGAAATCGATTCAACGAGAAATGATGATAGGAATTTTGGTGATTGTAATTCTGGTAACGATTTTTTCATCGGTTGGTTTTTACATATTTGTGCATCAGGAAATTGCTAAAATTGTAACAATTGATATTCAAAATAACGAAGAGCTAGAAGGTCTATTTTCCGTCATTCGAAGAGGAATTATTATCATTTTGATCAATACAGTTATTATTAGCAGTGCTATTATTCAATTAGCCAGTAAAAAAATATTGGGACCTTTGGAAAAAATGATGGATGCCACGAAAAAGGTGGCAGAAGGAGATTTTGAAGTTCGCTTGGAAACGCAAAGAAAGGACGAAATTCAGGATTTGACCAATAATTTTAATCATATGGTAAAGGAATTGGGTGAAACCGAACTATTGCAAAAGGATTTTATTGATAATGTGTCACATGAAATTAAAACCCCCATTAACTCGATACAGGGATTTGCCAAGTTATTGGATGATGTAAATTTAAGCCAGGAGGAAAGAAAAGAATACGTAGATATTATTGTGGAAGAGTCTAATCGTATTTTGGATTTGTCTAGTAATATTTTGAAATTGTCTAAATTACAGCATCAAGATAAGATTACGAAAAAGGAACAAGTGGATATTGCCGAGCAATTGCGTAAGGCTGTAGTACTACTAGAGCCAAAATGGAAAGAAAAACAAATTGAGATTTTGGTAAATCTTCAGCAATATTATTTTGCGGGAGATGAAGAATTGCTATTACAGGTATGGACGAATTTACTAGATAATGCGATTAAATTTTCTCACCCAAAAGGAAGAATTGTGATAGCAACTGCGAAAAAAGAAGATCATTTGATGATTCAAATGCAAGATAATGGAATTGGTATGAAACCAGAAGAATTAGAGAAAATATATACTAGATTTTATCAAGTGGATCAATCCCATTCAGGTGAAGGAAGCGGACTAGGACTAGCAATTGTAAAGCGTATTGTAGAATTATCCAAAGGAACCATTCAATTTACTTCCAAAGAGGGAGAAGGAACAACGGTTACCATTACCTTGCCACTTATCGAAAAACAAAATAAAATATGGATTCGTTAAAAAGGTATAGTAATTTGGACAAAATTCTGTTAGAATAGGTTAGAATAAATTTGTAATAGAAATGGAAGTTAGGAACATGTTAAATCAATTTTCAAGGACAGAATTACTAATTGGAAAAGAAGGCGTGGAAACATTACACAAAGCTAAGGTAGCCATTTTTGGAATTGGCGGTGTTGGCTCATTTGTAGTGGAAGGATTGGTTAGAGCTGGGGTAGAGCATTTTGTTTTAGTAGATGATGATAAAATTTGCTTGACCAATTTAAATCGTCAAATTATTGCAAATCGCAACACAATTGGAAAATATAAAGTAGAAGAGATGAAAGAGCGTATCTTATCAATCAATCCAAAAGCAACGGTAGAAACCCATCAAGAATTTTATATGCCAGATACAGATACCGAAATTTTGACAAAGGATATTGATTATATTGTCGATGCCGTGGATACGGTGACAGCTAAGATTGCACTTGTTACCAAAGCCAATGCGTTAGATATTCCGATTATATCAGCAATGGGAACAGGCAATAAATTAGACCCAACGCGTTTTGAAATAGCAGATATTTATCAAACCAAAATATGCCCATTGGCCAAAGTGATGAGAAGAGAATTACGAAAAAGGGGTGTTTCCCATTTGAAGGTTCTTTATTCACAAGAAGAGCCATTGCAACCAATTCAATTGGAAGAAAACAGCTGTAAAACGCATTGTATTTGTCCGCCAGAAACCAAAAGAAAATGCGATAGACGTAATCAAGTCCCAGGCAGTATTTCTTTTGTACCATCTGTGGCAGGACTAATCATAGCAGGAGAAGTGGTCAAAGACATTTTGAAAAAAATAAAACAAAAATAGATGAAAACGAATCTTAGTTTTCATCTATTTTTGTTTTTTTCTATAGTTCAACAATTGTTACACCAGTATCTCCTTCGCCAATACCACCTAGACGAAAAGAACGAACACGAGGATTTTTTTTCAAATATTGGTGAATTCCTTTGCGAAGAGTACCAGTTCCTTTTCCATGTACAATACGAATTTCATGGACATGAGCTAAAATGGCGTCGTCCATGTATTTATCTAAGAGATAAACGGCATCGTCCACGGTATAACCAATAACATTTATTTCACTTGAAAAATGTTTGGATTTGGAAGTGGTATACGAGCTAGAAATCGTTTGTTTTTGCTTTTTAGAAGAAGGAGCAATTGCCAAGTCGCTTAATTTTACATTCATTTTCATACTGCCAATTTGCACTTGAACCAGATTTTCTTTATTGGGTAAACTTCGCAAAATACCTGTTTGGTGCAAAGATGAAATGGTAACATCCATTCCAATTTTTAATTGGTTGGGATCTAATGTTGGTATTTTTGAGGAAGCAGTAGGAGTATACAATTTTTTCATTTCTGTATGCAATTTTGCTTTCACATGAGAAAGTTCAGCAGATGAGGAAGCAGAAAGCTGCTTTCGAATAGCATCTGTTTCTTCTTGGGTCTGAAGCAATAATTGATGGGCTTCTAATTTGGCTTTTGCAAGGATTTCTTCTTTTTTTTCTTGCCATTGTTGTTGTTCTGTTTGAAGATTTCCTTTTAAGTTTTGGGCCTCAGCTAATAATTGGTCTGTTAATTTTTTTTCATTTTCCATTTGTGCTTTTTGTTGGTAGATGTTTTGAATCAAATCCTCAACATTGGTGCTTTCTTGACTCAAACGAGATTTGGCATTGTCCAAAATGGAAACAGGCAATCCTAATTTTTGACTGATGGCAAAGGCCATACTTTTACCAGGCACACCAATCAAAAGATGGTAAGTAGGAGATAGCGTTTGAATATCGAATTCACAACTTGCGTTTTCAAAACCAGGATGTGTTAAGGCGTAATTTTTTACTTCAGGATAATGCGTAGTGGCTAAAGTAAGGGCATGTTTTTGATGCCAATATTCGAGTAAGCTAACAGCAAGACAAGAACCTTCAATCGGGTCTGTGCCAGCACCTAATTCATCTACTAAGATAAGGCTGTTAGCAGTTGCTTTTTTCACGATTTGAATAATGTTTGTCATATGAGCAGAAAAGGTACTAAGGGATTCGGCAATGCTTTGTAAATCGCCGATATCAGCAAAAACTTGATCAAATACATAGATACCGCTGGACTCTTTGGCTGGAATATATAAACCACAAATTGCCATAATGGTTAGCAGTCCCACTGTTTTTAGAGTCACTGTTTTACCACCAGTGTTAGGGCCTGTAATGACCAAAGATGAATAGTTGTGACCGATTTCAAAATCGATAGGAACTACTTTTTGTGGGTCAAGTAAGGGATGTCTAGCTTGCTTTAAGATAATTTGAGGGGCATCTAGAAGAAGTGGTTCTGTTGCGTGGATGTGTTGACCATAGTGAGCTTTGGCAAAGGCAAAGTCAATTTGGCCAATGCTTGTAACATCATTTGAAAGAGCTTCTGTCATAGGATAAAAAAGAGAGGATAAGTGTTTTAATATTTTTTCAATTTCTGCTTTTTCTTTGACCTGAAGAGAAGCTAGTTCATTGTTTAATTCAAATACAGAGATGGGTTCGATAAAGACAGTAGAGCCACTGGCTGAAACATCGTGTACCAATCCTTTGATTTCACTTCGGTATTCTTGTTTTACTGGAATAACAAAACGATGATTGCGAATGGTAATAATGGGTTCTTGTATTTGTTTTTTATTCAAAAAGGAAGCAAGTTGTGTACGAATGGTCTCTTCAATGGAGCGCATTTGACTGCGAATACGGTACAATTCCTCTGAAGCATGATCTTCCACGTGTTCTTCTGATACGATGGATTTTAAAACGGCCTGTTCAACAGATGCGTTGGTGTACAAAGCATCAAAATAGGATGAAAGAATGGTTAAATCGGATAAATCGACATCTTCATTCGTAGCATACTGTTTTAATTCACGTGCCATGGTTAGAATATGGGCTAGGTCTAATAATTGTTGGCAAGAAAGGGTTCCTTCTCCTATTAAGATTTTTAAATGAGTTTGAATAGGGGGCATAGAGTCAAGTGGTGGATTTCCTTTTCGCAAACTAAAAATAGTGGCTTCGGTGGTTTCTTGAAGTAAAAATCGAGTGGATTCTTTTTGAAACAATGGAACCAATGAAAGACACGCTTTTTTTCCCCATTCGGTAATAGCATATTGGCTTAAAGTGGCCGTAATCTGGTCGAATTCTAATTTTTCTAGTAATTTTGTTGACATGATTCATCTCTCCTTGTATTATGCAATATTATATGGTAAATCCTTGCTATGGTCAAGAGTGAGGAAAAATAAGATTTTGGTTATGAACAAAGTGGTATAAGAGGTGATACAACAGATATACAAGATAGATATAGCAAAGGTGCTTTTCGAGCAATACCAGACCCAGATTTTGTCAATCATTTTTGAAAATGTCTTAAAAATTTTTATTTATTAGCACTAAATTTTTTGTTTAGTGCTAATATTTTTATGCGACTTTTTCCTAAATGATTTATTAAGACATTATCATAAATGAATTATAATTAAGGGTAGAAAAACGGAGAAACTACTAGTAAGAAATAGGAAAATATGATATACTAACACTCATGGAGGAGAGAATGGAAGATAAACAAAAAAATATTCGAAATTTTAGCATTATAGCCCATATTGATCATGGAAAGTCAACACTGGCAGACCGTATGATTGAAATGACAGGTGCTTTATCGGAAAGAGAAATGGAAGCACAGGTTTTGGACAATATGGATATTGAACGTGAAAGAGGAATCACCATTAAATCACAAGCTGTTCGTATGAAATACAAAGCCAAAAATGGACAAGAATATATTTTTAATTTGATTGATACACCAGGACATGTAGATTTTAATTATGAAGTTTCCAGAAGTTTAGCAGCCTGTGAGGGTGCTGTTTTAGTAGTGGATAGTAGCCAAGGAATCGAAGCACAAACGTTAGCCAATGTGTATTTAGCTTTGGATAACAATTTGGAAATCGTTCCGGTTTTAAATAAAGTAGATTTACCAAATGCAAGACCAGATGAAGTCAAACAAGAAATTGAGGATGTGATTGGAATACCAGCAGAAGATGCACCTTGCATATCAGCTAAAACAGGTTATCACGTTGACCAAGTGCTAGAACGCATTGTAACGGATATTCCATGTCCAACAGGAGACAAACAAGCACCACTACAATGCTTGATTTTTGATTCTTTTTATGACAATTACAAGGGCGCTGTTAGTTATGTGCGTGTCAAAAATGGAACGGTAGCTGTTGGAGATGAAATTTTGTATATGGCAACCGGGAAAAAATTTACCGTAACAGAAGTTGGCTATTTTGGAGCAGGTCGTTATATACCAAACCAAACTTTAGAGGCAGGCGAAGTTGGTTATATAGCTGCTAGCGTAAAAAATGTTTGCGATGTACATGTAGGTGATACCATTACCAAAGCCGAGAATCCAGCTAAAAGTCCATTACCAGGGTATAAAAAGGCCAATTCCATGGTATATTGTGGACTATATCCACTCGATGGCAGTGAATACGATAATTTGAAAATGGCACTAGAAAAATTAAAATTAAATGATGCAGCTTTAAATTATGAACCAGAAACATCTATTGCACTTGGGTTTGGGTTTCGTTGTGGCTTTTTGGGCTTATTGCATTTGGAAATTATACAAGAGCGCTTGGATCGAGAGTTTCACATTGGTCTGATTACAACAGCTCCATCGGTTATTTATAAAGTACACAAAACCAATGGAGAAGTGCTCGATCTATACAATCCAGCAGATTTGCCTCAAACATCTGAAATTAGCTATTTGGAAGAACCAATTGTTAAGGCAGAAATTATGCTTCCAAAAGAATTTGTGGGCAATGTGATGAAAGTTTGCCAAGATAGACGAGGAGTCTATTTGGATATGAAATATTTGGATCAAAACAGAGTGATTTTATCTTATGAATTACCACTAAATGAAATCATTTATGACTTTTTTGATACTCTGAAATCCAAAACAAAAGGGTATGCTTCTTTTGATTATGAATTTTTGGAATACCGCAAAGCAGATTTGGTAAAACTAGATATTCATATCAATGGGGAAGCGGTAGATGCTTTATCTTTTATTGTGCATCGCCAAACTGCCTATGAACGTGGCAAGAAAATGATTGAAAAACTCAAAACAGTGATTCCAAGGCAATTATTTGAAATTCCTTTGCAAGCTGTGATTGGAGGAAAAATTATTGCACGTCAAACCATTTCGGCTATGCGCAAAGATGTACTTGCGAAATGCTATGGTGGTGATATTACCAGAAAGAAAAAGCTATTGGAAAAACAGAAAAAAGGCAAGAAAAAAATGCGTCAAATTGGCAATGTTGAGATTCCACAAGAAGCATTTTTATCAGTATTGAAATTAGATGATGAATCTTAAAAAGGAGAAGAAAATGGAAAAAGAGAATTATCAGGATCAAATTGAAGGAAGAAATGCGGTATTGGAGTTGTTAAATTCAGACCGTGAAATCAATAAAATTTTAATTCAAACCGGAGAAAAACATGGTTCTATTCGTAAAATCATAGCGGTTGCAAAAGAAAAGAAAGTGTTGGTTCAGATGGTTGATAAAAACAAAATGGAGCATATGGCACAGACCCCAAGTTACCAAGGGGTAATTGCCATGGTAGCACCTTTTCATTATGCGACCATTGAGGATATTTTACAAGAAGCAAAAAATCGTCAAGAAGATCCATTGGTTGTTATTTTGGATGGAATTGAAGATGTACACAATTTAGGTTCTATTATTCGTACAGCTGAAACAGCCGGTGTACATGGCGTCATTATTCCAAAAAGAAGAGCTGCTAGTGTGAATGCTACTGTTGTAAAAACATCAGCAGGAGCGGTTCAGTATATGAAGGTGGCAAGAGTGAACAATTTAAATGATGCGATTAGCCAGTTACAAGAAAAGGGCTTATGGATTATTGGAACCGATATGGCAGTCAAGACAAAATATTATGAACAAGATTGGAAAGGACCAATGGGTATCGTGATTGGAAACGAAGGAACTGGCATGAGTCAATTGGTAAAAAAACATTGCGACGGATTGGTTCATATTCCGATGAAAGGAAAAATTGATTCTTTAAATGCATCTGTATCAGCTGGTATTGTTTTATATGAAGCCTTAAAACAAAGAGGATAAAAAGAAAAAGCATGGGCACAATAAATGTAAGCTCATGCTAACTTTTTGCCCAAAATCATTGACAAATGTCGAAGAATGTAATATGATGTTAGCGCAGCCTAACAAAGAGAGGTGAATTATGGAACTTACGAATTCCTTAGAAGAGTATTTAAAAACGATGTATGTATTACAAAATACAGAAGGTCAGATTCGTGTAACCGATATTGCACGTAAATTGGATTGTACCAAACCGAGTGTTAACCGTGCTCTGAACACCTTAAAATCCAATGGACTTGTTCACTATGAGGCATATGGAAAAATTGCATTAACACGGAGAAGGAACCAAAAAGGCGAAAGCCATTATGAAACGATACGATACCTTAAAATTGTTCTTGCATGAAGTCATTGGAGTTGAGGAAAAAAGGGCAGAAACAGAAGCTGACCTAATGAAACACAATGTTTCAGAAGATACGATTCAAAAATTAGAACATTATATCAAAGAAATGTTAGATTTAAACGATTTGCATTGTTGCTATGATGAAACAAGTACGAAATGCAAACAATGCCATAAAATAGAGACAAGAATGCGTATAAAAAATAAAATAGAGAAAGGAAAATAACCAAATGGAGAATACATTATTAAACATTCAAAATATACACGCTAGTGTAGGAAAAAAGGAAATCCTAAAAGGATTGGATTTAAAAATTAACAAAGGCGAGGTACATGTTATCATGGGACCAAATGGAGCAGGAAAATCTACTTTGGCTAATGTCATTTTAAATAATCCTATGTATGTCAAAACCGAAGGAACTATTACATTTGATGGAGATGATATCACCCATTTAAGAACCGACGAAATTGCCAAAAAAGGTGTTTTCATGTCTTTTCAATCACCAGAAGAAATACCTGGTATTTCTGTTACCAATTTCTTAAAATATGCTAGACACAATATTACAGGAGAACCAGTTAAGATTTTCGCCTTTAAAGAAGAATTAAGAAAGTATATGGAAGAATTACACATCAATCCTAAATATATGGAAAGAAGCTTGAATGTTGGCTTTTCCGGAGGAGAAAAAAAGAAAAATGAAATTCTTCAAATGCTTGTTTTAAAGCCAAAATTAGCTATCTTAGATGAAACAGATTCAGGGCTAGACGTGGATGCTATCCAAACCGTTTCAAAAGGAATTGAAATGTTTAAAAAGGATGACAATGCTATTTTGATTATTACACATGGTACCAAAATATTAAAAGAATTGCATGTTGATTATGTTCATGTTTTAGTGGATGGCAAAATTGTCACAACCAGCAATGGGGATTTGGCAGCTGAAATTGAAGAAGAAGGATATAAAAAATATAGAAAGGCGTAGAAAATGAAAGATAAAACAAAGGTAGAGGAAATCAATCGAAATATATACGATATCAAAAATAAAGATGAATATCAGTATAAAATGAAAAAAGGCTTAAGCCGAGAAATCATCGAAGAAATTTCTCGTCAAAAAAAGGAAGCAAAATGGATGAGAGATTTTCGACTAAAAGCCCTAGAGACTTATGAAAAATTGGAAATGCCAACCTGGGGACCATCTTTGGAAGAACTTCATATGGATGAAATTGCTACTTATGTAAAACCAAAGGGAAATATGAGCGATAATTGGGACGATGTACCAGAAGATATAAAACAAACTTTTGATGTATTAGGAATTCCAGAAGCAGAGAAAAAATCCTTAGCAGGTGTGGGAGCACAATACGATTCTGAAGTGGTTTACCATAGCATGAAAGAAGATTTGCTAAAACAAGGTGTTATTTATACCGATATGGAAACAGCAGTACGCGAATACGAAGATTTGGTGAAACAATATTTTATGAAATGTGTTCCAGTATCTGATCATAAATTTGTTGCTTTGCATGGAGCTGTTTGGTCAGGCGGATCTTTTGTGTATGTACCAAAGGGAGTGCAAGTAGATATTCCACTCCAATCTTATTTCCGTTTAAATTCTCCAGAATCGGGTCAATTTGAACATACTCTTATTATTGTGGAAGAAGGAGCTCGCTTGCATTTTATCGAAGGATGTTCAGCTCCTAAATACAATAAAGTCAATCTACATGCTGGATGTGTTGAGCTATTTGTGAAAAAGAACGCTTATTTACGTTATTCAACCATTGAGAATTGGTCTAAGAATATGTTAAACCTAAACACCAAAAAGGCAATTGTTGAAGAAAATGGTCAAATTGATTGGGTAACCGGTTCTTTTGGATCTAAGATTTCAATGCTTTATCCGATGAGTATTTTAAAAGGAGAAGGAGCTAAGACAGAATTTACAGGTATCTCTTTTGCTGGAAAGGGACAAAATTTGGATACAGGATTTAAGGTCGTACATTTGGCACCACATACCTCTTCTGTTGTTAATTCAAAATCTATTTCGAAAAATGGAGGAGTTGCAACCTATCGTAGTTTGGTACAAATAATGCCACAAGCCAAAGATTCTAAATGTACGGTATCCTGTGAATCCTTGATGTTAGATAGTATTTCTCGTTCAGATACCATTCCTGTTAATGATGTACGAACCGAAGAAGTGGAATTGTCTCATGAAGCAAAAATAGGAAAAATTAGTGATAAATCTATTTTTTACTTAATGGCAAGAGGTTTGTCAGAAGAAGAAGCAAAAGCTATGATTGTTAGAGGATTTGCTTATCCAATTTCCAAAGAATTACCAGTTGAATATGCAGTGGAAATGAACAATTTAATCAATCTTGAATTAGAAGGGAGTATTGGATAATGAATGAATTGATATTAAATAAGACGCCGATGAGAACCTCTAGAAATTTTGGTATGAATGAAATTAAAGTAGCAGATGTAGAGATACCAAGCCAATTAGAAACTTTTGATGCGGTTCAGATTGTTAATCCAAATCCACAGGTAACCATTACCCGTCAAACAAAGGAAGAAACGATTGCCTATGGTGTGGGAGAAATGATGGTTCAGCAAGTGCAAGAACACTCTAATTGTCGTATGCATATAAATATTGTAGGGAAAACACAAGATACAATCTTTCTTGGCTTTCCATGCAGTGCAAAAGAAAAAAATTTGGTAGAATATATTCAAATTGAAGCGGAAGAAAATGCATCTGCTCATCTGGTATTACAATATAGTTCAGAAGACGAAGATGTATTTCACAATGGTATGTGTACCGTTGTGGCACACAAAAATGCCAATATTTCCATTACGTTTTTGAATTTATTAGGCCAAAATGCCAATCATTTTTATACGTTCCAAAATGATCTACGAGAGGGAGCTCATTTGAATTATACCATGGTAGATTTCGGTGGAAAAAATCGTATCACTAATTATTATACCAAAGAGGCAGAAAATGCCGTCAGTCAATTGGATACGATTTATATCGGAGAAAACAAGGAACGATTGGATTTAAACTATATTACAGAATTGTTTGGCAAACAGTCAAAAGTGAAAATGAATGTACAAGGTGCTTTAAAAGATGAGGCTAAGAAGAATTTTAAAGGAACCATTGACTTTAAAAAAGGTGCTTCTCAGGCGGTTGGTTCTGAAAACGAATATTGTATCTTACTTTCCGATCATGTAAGATCTAAATCATTGCCAATGCTACTATGTTCTGAAGAAGATGTCGATGGAGAGCATAGTGCAGCTGCTGGAAAAGTAGATGAAAAAGAATTGTTCTACTTGATGAGTCGAGGTTTTAGTTATCAAGAATCTTTAAAACTAATGGTAAGAGCAAGATTTCATAAAGTGATTCAGAAATTAGAAGACGATTTAAAAGAAAAAGTATTGAAACAAATCGATCAAAGATTAAAGGATTAAAAATGAAAGGATGGAAAATTATGAAAGCAGAAGATATTAAAAAAGATTTCCCTATATTTGATAACAATTCTATGGTCTATTTAGACAGCGGTGCAACATCACAAAGACCAAGACAAGTTATCCAAAAAATTGAAGAGTTTTATCAAAACGAAAATGCAAATCCTCATAGAGGTTCTTATAAATTAAGCATGGAGGCAACCGAAGCTTATGAAGGAGCTCGTGCCAAGGTGGCTCAGTTTATTCATGCCAAACATCCAGAAGAGATTATTTTTACCAAAAACGCAACAGAGGCCTTAAATTTAATTGCCTATTCTTATGGAATGGACAATGTAAAAAAAGGTGATGAAGTGGTAATTTCCATTATGGAACATCATTCTAATTTGGTGCCATGGCAAAAGGTAACCAAGGTAAAAGAAGGCACATTAAAATATATGTATATCAATGAGAATTATGAATTGGATCGTGCTGAAATTGAAAAGAAGATTACAAAGCAAACAAAAATTGTAGGAATAGCACAAGTATCCAATGTTTTAGGAACCATAAATCCAGTCAAAGAAATCATTGAAATAGCTCATAAAAATGGTGCTGTTGTAGTAGTGGATGTATCTCAAAGTATACCTCATATGAAAATTGATGTGCAAGATTTAGATGCTGATTTTGTTGTCTTTTCTGGACACAAAATGTTGGCTCCTTTGGGTATTGGTGTGTTATATGGCAAGAAAAATCTTTTGAATAACATGACGCCATTTTTAATGGGAGGCGACATGATTGAATATGTGTACGAGCAAGAAACAACCTTTGCTCCTATTCCTAACAAATTTGAGGCTGGAACTCAAAATGCTGGTGGTGCAGTCGGATTAGCAGCAGCTATTGATTATATCAATTCAATTGGTTATGAAAATATTCATGCTATTGAAACAGAAGTGCTAGGTTATGCCATGGAAGAATTGAAAAAATTAGATTATGTGGATGTTTATAGTACCAATTGCTTAGATCATCATTCTTCTGTTATTTCTTTCAATATCAAGGGAATTCATCCACATGATGTGGCTAGTATTTTGGACTCTGTCAATGTAGCCATTCGTTCTGGTAATCATTGTGCACAACCATTGCTTCGCTTTTTGAAATTGGATTCTACTTGCCGTGCAAGTTTTAGCTTTTACAATACCAAAGAAGATGTGGATCGTTTAATAGCGGGTATCAAAAAGACGCATGATATGTTTGCACAATATACCAAATAGAAGACAAACGGAGGGAAGAAAATGGATGAGTTAACACAAGTATACAATGACATTATTATGGAGCATAGCATGAATTCCTATAATCGAAAAAAAATGGCAAACCCAGATTTCGTGGAAAAGGGACACAATCCCAATTGTGGTGATGAAATTGAACTAGAAGTTAAAATGGATGGTGATCGTATCGCAGATATGACATTTACAGGGCATGGATGCGCGATTTCACAAAGTTCTACTTCTGTCATGATTGATGTGCTAAAAGGCAAGACCATAGCAGAAGCAAAAGAATTGATTGCTACGTTTATAGGAATGATTAAAAGAGAAATCAAAGATGAAGATGAGTTAGCAAAATTAGATGAAGCAATTGCTTTTCGTAATGTAGCGAATATGCCAGCCAGAGTAAAATGTGCTTTATTGGCATGGCATACCATGGAAGATCTATTAGAAAAAAAATAAACAAGGGAGAATAGCAAAATGGCTATTCTCTTTTTGCTATTGTAGACTTGTTTCATTTATGATATAGTAACGAAAGAAAGGAAACGAGAAAGTGCATGGAATTAAAAGGTCAATTAGAAGAATTTATTTATCAAAATGAAATGAATGGTTATAGCATTGGCATTTTGGATACAGAAGAAGAAAAGGTGACAGTAGTTGGCTATTTGCCTTTTATTAACAAAGGAGATACTTTAAAATTGTTTGGAAAATATGTTATCCATCAAGAATATGGTCGTCAATTTAAGATCGATACATTTGAAAAAGTGCTTCCGGAAACATTGGAGGGACTAGAAAAATATTTAGCCAGTGGTATTGTAAAGGGAGTAGGACCATCAACTGCTAAAAAAATTGTAGAAACTTTTCAAGATAGTACATTAGCAGTGTTGAAACAGGAACCAGAAAAACTAAGTCAAATCAAAGGGATTTCACATGAAAAAGCCATCAGTATAGCAGAAGAATTCAACGAAAAATGGGAGTTGTGGCAGATTGTTGGCTTTTTAGAACGATTTGGAATTAGTACAGCTAATTGCAAAAAAGTTTACGATGCACTAGGAAAAGATGCTATTGAAAAAATTGAAGCAGATCCGTATCTTTTAATTGATATTACGTATGGTGTGGATTTTAAGCGAATTGATAAAATGGCAATGGAAATTGGGATTGATTCTATGAGTCCGAAACGAATCGAAAGTGCCATTAAATATGCTTTAAATCTGGCTGGCAATAATGGGCATACCTGTGTGCTACAAGAAAATTTGAAACGATTTGTGCAAGATTTATTGCATCTGCCAGAAGAACCCATCCAAAATGCGATGATCAATTTAAAAGCCAAAAAACAGATTATGGTATTGGAAAAAGAAGAAAGCAAATGGATTTATCTTTATCCTTGTTACCAAGCAGAAGAAAATATAGCGGTTCATTTGTGTGCTTTATTAAAAAGTAAAAATACCAAAAAAGTGAAAAACATCCAAAAAGAATTGCATAAGCAAGAAGTTCAATTTCAGATTGAATTGTCAGAAAAGCAAAAAGAAGCCATTGAAATGGTTAATGAACATAATGTTTGTTTGATAACAGGTGGGCCAGGAACTGGTAAAACAACGATTATTAAAAATATCATCCAATTGTATCAGACACAAAAAATGAAAGTGGTTTTGTGTGCTCCTACGGGAAGAGCAGCCAAAAGAATGACAGAAGCAACAGGCGAAGAAGCCAAAACGATTCACCGCTTATTGGAAATAGGAAAAATTGAAGAAGAGAAAAACTTTATGGTGGATTATGATGTAGCACCAATCGATGCAGATGTTATTATTATTGATGAGATGTCAATGGTGGATACCTATATTATGAACTATGTTATGAAGGCTATCTATTTGGGAACCAAGCTTGTTTTAGTTGGAGATGAAAATCAATTACCATCTGTAGGACCTGGGAAAGTATTAAAAGATATGATCGAATCAGGTCGTATCCCAACTGTATGTTTAAATAAAATTTTTAGACAAGCAGCTAAAAGCCAAATCATTGTGAATGCCCACCAGGTGAACCAGGGCCTTCCTTTTATTGAAAAGAAAGAAATGGAAAGTGATCACCAAGAAGACTTTTTCTGGATTCACGAATCTGTTCCAGAGCGTATGTTGTATCACGTTTTGTCACTTTCCAAAGATCGCTTGGCACAATATGGAGATTATGAATTTTATCGTAATATCCAAGTGTTAAGTCCAACTAAAAAAGGCATGATGGGAACCAGAGAATTAAATCAACAATTGCAAAGTTTATTAAATCCACCGGAAAACGGAAAAAAAGAGAAAAAATACGGTGAAATTGTGTTTCGTGAGGGAGATAAAGTGATGCAAATCAAAAATAATTATGATATTATATGGGAGAAAAATGGTGATCACTATGAAACTGGTTCCGGTATTTTTAATGGAGAGATGGGAATTCTAAAAAAGATTGATGAAGAATCCAAACAAGTAAAAATTGTATTTGATGATGATAAAATTGTGTGGTATACTTTTAACGAATTGGATCAAATTGAACATTCTTATTGTATTACCATTCACAAATCGCAAGGAAGTGAATTTGATGTTGCTATTTTGGTAGTGCCCAATACCTATGCTATGTTATTAAATCGAAATTTATTGTATACAGGTATTACGAGAGCTAAAAAAATGTTGGTTTTAATTGGGGGGCAGGATACCATTCAACATATGATTCAGAACACTAATATAAAGCAGAGAAATACGGGACTAGCTTATTTGATTCAGCAAGTGAAATAGCGGGGGCAGTTAGGAGTTGCTAGTGCTAAAGAAAATTATCGACTTGTGTTATCCCAATGTTTGTGGCTTTTGTGGTACTATTACCAAAGAAGTCATATGCACCAAATGTATATTGCGCTGGAAAGAATGCAAGCAGACTACGATTCAAAAGAACCTAGCTAAGAGCTATCAAGAATATGCCTATTTGTTTCCTTATACTGGTTTGATTCGCCAAAGAATGATTCAGTATAAATTTTATGGGGCTACTTATTTGTATCGTTTTTGGGGACAAATGATTTGTCAGGAAAAAAGTTTGAGACAGTGGATACAAGCGTATGACTGTATCATTCCAGTACCGATTCATCCCAAACGAAAACGAAAAAGGGGTTTTAATCAAGCCGAGCTAGTGGCAAAAGAAATTGGAAGTAGATTAGACATTCCAGTTGAAACCAATGTCTTATACAAATTGGTTCATAATCCGCCACAAAGCAGTTTGAACAAAGAAAAACGAAAAAGGAATATTCTGCAGGTGTATCGCTTACGAAACCAGTATCTCATCCAAGGCAAAAAAGTATTGCTTCTAGATGATATTTATACAACCGGAAACACAGTCGAGGCGTGTAGTCGTGTGATACAACAAGCCTCAGTAAAGAAAATTGGCGTTTTGACAATTTCAAAAGATTAAAGAGGAGGAAACATGGAGGATTTAGTAGAAAGTATATTAGATTATGTAAGAGCTGATTATACAGATTACGCCATTATGATCAATGGTGAGTGGGGAAGCGGAAAAACTTATTTTTGGAATCATAAAGTACGTAATAAAATTGAATCTTTGAAACTCAATGGAAAACAATATACAACCATATATATGTCTTTGTATGGTATTTCAAATTTGGAAGATATTAGTAAAAAAATTTTTATCGAGACAACACAATTGATGGATAAAAATTTAAAACGTTATATGTATGCCCATAATCAAATAACCATACCAGAATATGCCAAAACTGGTTTGGATATGGCTAATTTTTTTGGGGTAACCAAAAATGGAGACCGTGTGGATTATGAGCAATTTTTTACAACGGATGATAAAATTTTATGTTTTGACGATTTGGAAAGAGCCAATGTAGATGTTATTGATATTTTGGGTTATATCAATAATTTCGTTGAACATGATCACATTAAAACCATTATTATTTGTAATGAAAAAGAATTATCTAACAAATTAAAAAGTTCTAATTTGGAGATGAAAACTTTCATTGCTACCTATCTTTTGGATAAAGAAGGGGATTTGTCAAAAAGTGATAAGCCAATGGTAGAAAAAATACGTGACAAAATTGAATACGTATTTGAT
>CAMCHB010000002.1 GCA_945874585.1 uncultured Clostridium sp.
TGAAAATTGAAAAACAAAAAGAACAAGTAAGCCAATTAGTGGATGAAAGATATGAGACCATGTCTCATATTCAAGAAAAAAAGATCAACAACGAAAATTTAGAAAAAAACAAGAAAAATTTACAGGAAGAGATTTACCAAATAATTTCAGAACTAGATGCCAAAAAAATTGAAAAACAGGAATTAGTGAAAGATTTTCGACTTTCAGAGGAGAAAAAGAAAAAACAGGAAGAAGCTTTACAGGAAATTGAAAAACAGACAGAGGAATGGAGTCGCCAGTTAGCACAATACGAAGAAAATAGAAATAAAATGCTGGCAGAATGCAACATGAAACAATCTCGTTTAAAATTTTTAGAGGAAACAGAACGAGAAAAAGAAGGCTATGCTAAAAGTGTCAAATCATTGCTTTTAGCATTTGATCGAGATTCACAGTTAGCCCAAGGAGTTCATGGCGTTTTAGCCGATTTATTAGCGGTTCCACAAAAATATCAAACAGCCATTGAAATTGCACTGGGAAGTGCTATGCAAAATATTGTGACACAATCAGAAGGAGAAGCCAAAACACTGATTCAATATTTGCGTGATCATCGTTTGGGACGAGCTTCTTTCTTGCCAATAACAGCTATGAAAGGGAAAAAACTAGAGCGAATTGATCAAAAAAATATAGATGGTGTTATGGGAATTGCATCTGATTTGGTACAGTACGACAAAACTTATCAAAATGTAGTGGAACAATTATTGGGAAGAACAGTTATTGTAGATCAGATGGATCATGCTATTGCATTGGCGAAAAAAAATCACTATGGATTTCGCATTGTAACACTACAAGGAGATGTAGTCAATCCATCAGGTGTTATGACAGGAGGATCTGTTGCTAATAAGACAGTTAATTTGCTGGGAAGAAAACAAGAAATTGAATCTTTAAAACAAGTTGTACAAAACATGCAACAGGAATTAGAACAGGAAAAACAGAAGAAAGAGGCAGAACAAGAGAAAAGACAAGCTGTTTTAGAACAGGCAGAAACCATGGAAAAAGCAATGCAAGAAATTCAGATTGCATGTGCTACCAAACAACAGAAATTAGATTTAATCACACAGGAAATTTCCAAAAAAGAAGATCAACTAAAACAACACAAAAATAAACTAGAACAGATTGAACAAGAAAACAAACAGAATCAACAAGAAAAAGAAGGGCTAGAAAAAGCAGTATTGGAAATGGATCAGAACATGGAAAAAGCCAATGCAGTAATTCAAGAATATGCACAAAAAAATAAAGATAATCAAAAAAATATCGATGATTTGAATTTTGAAATTACCAACTTAAAAATCTCAGTTACTTCTTTCCATGAAAGTGGTATGTCAATTCAAGAAATGATTGATCGTGTAGAAGAAGATATGAAAATGACAACTCAAGAGAAAGAGCAAAAACAAAAATTGTGCGAAGAAATGACCAATAACAATCAAAATTATGCAAAAA
This sequence comes from uncultured Clostridium sp., assembly GCA_945874585.1. Lineage (GTDB taxonomy): Bacteria > Bacillota > Clostridia > TANB77 > CAG-508 > CAMCHB01. The sequence goes on from CAMCHB010000002.1 coordinate 1,477, forward strand.
AAATGGAAGAAAGTCTTTAGAAAATGATTCAATTACAAGAGACACAAAAACAAGATTTACAACAAATGGAGCAAGAAAAACAAGAAAAAATTCAAAAAGATGAAACGTTAAAAAAGACGGAAGATGAAATTTTAGAACAATATCATGTTTTGAATGAGTTAAAAGAACAAATCAATAAAATAGAACTAAAGAAATCAAAAGTAGAATTAGAACTAGAACAAATTGTGAATAAACTATGGGAAGAATACGAATTAACACCGAACAATGTGACAGACTATCAAAAAGTAGAAAACATACAAGAAGTCCAAAAACAAGTTACAAAAATACGTGGTGAAATTCGTGCATTGGGTAGTATTAACGTTGATGCAATTGAAGAATACAAACAGGCAAAACAGCGTTATGATTTTATGACCGAGCAAAAAAATGACTTGGAAGAGTCCAGCGATAAATTAAAAAAAGTAATTGCTGACATGTTAAAAATTATGGAAAAACAATTTAAAGATCAATTCCGCATTATCAATCGAAATTTCGGAGAAATTTTTGCAGAATTATTTGGAGGAGGAAAGGCAGAATTAAGCTTGACCGATGACAATGTATTAGAATGTGGCATCGAAATTGAAGCACAGCCACCAGGAAAGAAATTGCAAAATATGATGTTATTATCAGGTGGAGAAAAGGCTTTAACAGCAATTGCATTATTGTTTGCTATTTTAAAAATCAATCCAGCGCCATTTTGTGTATTAGATGAAATTGAAGCAGCATTGGATGATGTAAATGTGTATCGTTATGCTGAATATTTGAAAAAATTCACCAAAGAGATTCAATTTTTGGTGATTACACATCGAAAAGGAACCATGGAAGCAGCTGATACGGTCTATGGAATTACCATGGAGGAAAAGGGAATTTCAAAATTATTATCTTTAAAACTAAAATAACACACCATCGAAAACCTTGCAAGATTGTCAATCATTTTTGAAAATGTCTTAAAATTTTTTATTTATTAGCACTAAATTTTTTGTTTAGTGCTAATATTTTTATGCGACATTTTCCTAAATGATATATTAAGACATTATCATAAATGAATTATAAATACTTCCTTAAAATCCTTGCAAGATTTGACAGAACTGGAAAATCAGTATATACTAAGTACGAATTTTAAAATGAGAGGTGCAGACATGAAGCAGAATAAAAAAATAATAGGAACAATGGGAATCACCATAGGAGCAGTTGCTATGTTGCTTTCTCATGTTTATGCAGCCAGTGGTACAGTAGCATCAGAAACGGTTCGTATGAGAGAAAAGCCAACCACGCAATCTGCTATTGTGATAAATTTAGATAAAGATGACAAAGTAGATGTGATAGAACAACAAGGGGATTGGTATAAGATAAAATACGATGGAAAACAAGGATATGTTAGTAAAGATTTGATAAAAGTAGATGGCAAAGTAGAAAAAATCACATCTTCTAATACGACCAATACGACAACATCCAGCGAAAACAAGACCAGTGAAGAAGAAAGTTCAAGCCAGAATACAGTGACAGAAGAGGAAAATAACAATTCTTCTGATGAAACCGAAAATAAACAAGAAGTTGCATCCCAAACAGATACTTCTATGGAAGTGGGACAGGCCTATCCGGTAGCACAAGAGACAAAATTGTATGGTTTACCAGTTCTTTCATCTTCTGATACCATGACTGTTCCAAAAGGAGAAAAGGTAACTGTGTTGGATTGCTTAAATCGATGGGTTTATGTAGAAACAGCAGAAGGAAATGGATGGATGTTATCCAATATGACAACAAGTCAAGATCAAAGTAGTACTCCTAAAGAGGAAGACCACCAAATTGACGAAACCAAACAGGACGATAAAAACCAAGAAAATACCAATACAGTTTCTAAAACTGAAACAGAATCAAAAGACAAAACAACAACCAAAGTAGGATATGTGAATACCGATAGTGCCTATATTAGACGCCAACCAGATACAAGTTCAGAAGCCATTGATGCCCTACAATTAAATGATAAAGTAACCATCTTAGGAGAAGAAAATAATTGGTATCAAGTGCAATATGGGGACTCAAAAGTAAAAGGTTATATTGCCAAAAAATTGATTTCAAGTGAAAAAACAAAGACAACCTCTAGAAGTATGACAGCTCCAAGAGGAGAAACTGTGGAAATCGAAACGCAAAATGAAGCAAAAACGGCAGAAAAAACAGAACAAAACAATACAGCCAATGGAGATGCAGTTGTTGCTTATGCCAAAACATTTTTACATGCCAAATATGTGTCTGGTGGGAATGGACCAACTGCTTTTGATTGCTCTGGTTTTACCCAATATGTGTATCAAAAATTTGGCTATTCTTTAAATAGAACAGCAGCTGGACAAGCAAGCAATGGAACAAAGGTGAACAAAGATGCTATGCAAAAAGGAGATTTACTTCTTTTCTATGATGAAGCTAGAAGTAAAATTGGTCATGTTGGAATTTATATTGGAAATCAGCAATTTATCCATGCAGCCAATGCTAGTAGAGGTGTTGTAACAGATTCCATTCACAATTCTTACTACGCACCAAGATTGGTAGATATTCGAAGAATTTTATAAAAATAACGGGGGCAAAAAGGATGGACAGGTATGAAACGTGCTATTTTAGTTGCCTCAATGGGAACGATTATAGGAATCGTAGAAAAACTATACTGGAACATCAGTATAGTTTTTTTGATAGCCATAGGTTATGCTTTATTAGCCATATGGTTTCATTTCAAACCCAAACAAAAACGTTATTGGAAAGTATTAGGCCAAAAGCAATGCATTGTTTTCTGCTTTTTTGCTATCTTGGCAAATTTTTATACGGCCATTTGGGAAAATCAGTATCAGAAAGTGTATCAAGCACCAGAAAATTGGAAAGTATGTGGAATTGTATGGAAAGAGATGCAGGAAAAGCCTTATAGCAAGCAAACAATTGTTAAAATAACAACAAAGCCATACCAAAACAAGAAGATAATTGTAAAGTGTCCGAAAAATGTACAAGATTTACCTTATGGAAGTTTGGTACAATTAGAAGGAAACTATGAGAAACCAAACCCACAAAAGAATGACAAGGGATTTGATCAGCAAAAATATCAGAAAACAAAAGGAGTTTTTGGCACATTGGTAGTTAAGAAAACAACTATTTTGCAAGAGCAAAAAATAGATGGAATACACCAAACAGCTTATTTTCTTAACCAATGGATCAAAAATAAATGCCATCAACTTTTGCCGAAAAGAGAGGCTAGTTTATTCATTGGCCTATTATTAGGTGATACAGAGGAAATTGAGGAGGATATAGCACAGGATTTTGTGCAAAGCAGTTTGGCACATATGTTGGCCGTTTCTGGTACCCATATTTCTTATCTTGTGATCGGAATCTCTTTTTTCTTTTCTTATTTTGGAAAAAGAAAAGCTCGTATGTTCACGGTAATAGGGCTTGTTTTTTTCATGTATATGACCAATTTTGCAGCTTCTGTGGTTCGCGCTTGCCTTATGGGAATAGCGACTTTAGGGGGTCAAATTTTATATCGTAAATCCGATATATACACCAATATGGGATTATCCTGTTTCTTAATTTTATTGGTGAATCCATATCAAATTTTAGACATTGGTTTGCAGCTTTCCTATGCTGGAACATTGGGAATTGTTTTGGTATATTCATTGTGTCAGCCATGGATTCGAAAAAGTCCAAAAGGAATCAGACCAGTGTGCAATATTCTGGCGATAACAGGATCAGCACAAATAGCTGTATTTCCTTTAATTGCTTACTATTTTCAAAATATTTCTTTTACGTTTTTTCTATCCAATTTATTGGCAACTCCCATTTTGGCAATTTTAATGCTAGGTGGAATGGGATTTGTTTTTCTTATTTTTCTTGCCCCAACAGTAGGTGCTTGGTTTTCTCCTGTGCTTGCATTTCTCCTTCGACTTTTAATGAAAATTTCCCATCAAGTGGCACAAATGCCGTTTTCATATGTACTGATTCCAGCGCCAGCTTGGGGGGGATTGTTGCTTTATTATCTTGTCCTTTTCTTATTTTTACAAAGGCAGCATATCAAACAAACACAAGGGGAATGGAGGTTTTTAACTAGTCTTCAAAAAAAGAAAATCATTTGGATAAAAAAGATAGAACAAATGAAAGTAAAAATTGGAATTGGGTTGATTTGTCTTATCCTAACCATCATTTTAGGGAGACAGTGCTTTTTCCTAGTTAACAAGAAATTGGATATTTTTTTTGTAGATGTAGGACAGGGAGATGCCTGCTTGATTCGAACACCCCATCAAAAGAATATTTTGATAGACGGAGGAGGCAGTGAAAATTACGATGTTGGAAAAAATATTGTATTACCATATTTGCTCAAACATGGAATTACTAAAATTGATGTGCTATTCATTTCTCATTTTGATACAGACCACTGTGGTGGTTTGTGGTATGTGCTACAAAATCTGAAAGTGGACTATATTGTTCTAGGAAAACAAATGGAAATCAATGAAAATTATGTCGATTTTCAGAAAATTGTCAAACAAAAAAAGATAAAAGTTAAAATGGTAACAGCAGGACAGCAAATCAAATTGGAAAATGACTTAACCTGTCATGTTTTATGGCCTGAAACTAAAAAAGAAATAGCAGAAAATACAATCAATAATCAATCATTGGTATTTCAATTGGTTTATCGAAAATTTACAATGTTACTAACAGGTGATATCGAAAAAATAGCAGAAGAAAAACTAATACAAAAATATGGAAAAACAAATGCCCTACAGTCAAATCTCTTAAAAATACCCCATCATGGTTCTAAAACATCTAGTACAGATGAATTTTTGCAATGTGTTAAGCCTCAGGTGGCACTCATAGGAGTTGGTAAAAATCACTTTGGACACCCATCAGAAGAGGTATTAAATCGATTACAAGAACATCAAATTTTGTATTATCGAACCGATCAACAAGGAGAAATTCATGTAGCCGTTTTGCCAAACAGTCAAATGGAAATACAAACTTTTTTGCCATAATGGTATAAAATTTCCAAGAATAGCCATACTAAAAAGCAAAGACAGAATAGAAGTAAGGGAAGTGATACCATGAAGAAATTATGGTTGATTTACATCGTATTATCCATCATCGGATTTAGCTTTTTGATACGGTTATTGTATATCCGGTGACGCCAAAAAACAAGCAAAAGTAGAAGCCAATCAAATCGAAAAAACAGCAGAAGCCAATTTAGCTGAAAATAATACTCTGTGGGAAAATCAAGCATTGGTGCCAACTAATATGCCAGAAACCGAAAAAGTATCTCCCAAAGCAGTGCTTGTGCTAAAAACATGTCATAAATCCTGTGGACATACAACAAAAGAAGAAGTGGATGTGCCAGCCGAAATGGTTAACCAAGAAGAAAAAGAAGTCCAAGCCCTTTATCCGCAATGGAAAGTCATTGGCTTTTCACCAGAAGAAGTAGTGCTTTACCATGAAGTCAATGGAATTTGCAATGAGCATTATGCCGTTCGAGCAAAAGATGGTTTGGTGGCGGTTTATGTAAAAAATGAAAAAGGAGAGGAAAGCTTAAAAGAGATAACTGGTATATCTATGGAATACCTACCAGAAGAAGATCAAAAAAAAATACAAGAAGGGATTGAAATTACAGGAAAAGAAAATCTAAATAGTTTATTAGAAGATTATGAATAAAAAGAAAAAACCTCATGCTTGAGGTTTTTTTCGAACTTGTATAAAAATTTTGAAATACATAATCAAAGCAAATAAGGTGCAGGCAACAGCGATGTCATATAAGATAAAATCAAAACTATATTGGAAACCAAATTGTTTTTTGATCATAGAGGTGAAGATAGCAATGTAGAAGATGACGGTAGCTGCTTTTCCAAACCATTTGCTTGGAACAACAACGGTTTCTTTTCCATATAAGAAACTAGCTCCCAGGATCATCAGAAATTCTTTTACCAACACAATGATCAAAATCCAAATGGGAATGATGTTTTGAATGACTAACACAACCAAAGTAGAGATTTGGGTTAGCTTGTCAGCTAATGGATCAAATAAGGTTCCGAAATCAGTAATAAAATTAAATCTTCTAGCAATATAACCATCTAATACATCGGTACAACCAGATATCATCAGTAGAATAACAGCTACTAGATAATTATCTTGAAGAGCAAAGTAAAAAATAAGTGGGATTAAGATAAAACGCACGATGGTTAAAATATTTGGTACATATTTAAACATAATATTTCCTCCAATTAGTTTTGTTTTACAGAATAGGAAAGTTATACTTCCTTATTTGTTTTTTCAAATTTTAATGTTCCATTTTTTTTCGTAATAGAAACGGTATCTCCATTTGTAATTTCATTTTTTAGTAAACGGTCGGCAATTTCATCTTCAATATATCTTTGAATTGCCCTTCTAAGAGGTCTAGCTCCATATTTTAAATCAGTTCCTTTTTCCAAAACAAGCTGTTTAGCATCTTTTGAAATTTGAATGTTAATATGTTTATCGTGCAGAGCAGATTTAGTTTCTTCTAACATAAGATCAATAATTTGAAGAAGTTGTTTTTGGTTCAATGGATCAAAAACAATGATTTCATCCACACGATTTAAAAATTCGGGTCTAAAATATTCTTTTAAAGAATCCATGGTACGATATTTTTTATCTTCACTTGAATGAAAACCAATGGAATTGGTATTGCTATTGGAACCAGCATTTGATGTCATAATAATAATGGTATTAGCAAAGCTAACCGTATTACCTTGTGAATCGGTTAATTTTCCATCATCTAAAACTTGTAATAATAAATTGAAAACATCAGGATGTGCTTTTTCAATTTCATCTAATAAAATAATAGAATACGGATTTCTTTTGACCTTTTCTGTTAATTGACCAGCATCATCGTAGCCTACATAACCTGGAGGAGAACCAATCATTTTAGCTACAGAGTGACTTTCCATGTATTCAGACATGTCAAATCGGATAATGGCATCTTCATTTCCAAACATCTCAAATGCAAGTGCTTTAGCCAATGCTGTTTTACCAACACCAGTTGGACCAACAAAAATAAATGATGGTGGTCTTTTGGCACTTTGTAAACCAACACGGTTACGACGAATGGTTCTAGCAACAGCACTAACAGCTTCATCTTGTCCAATGATTTTGTGATGTAAGTTTTGTTCCAAATTCAAAAGTTTTTGTGTTTCAGCTTCAGTAATTTTCTTTACTGGAATTTTGGTCATGTGTTCAATGACATCGGCAATATCAGCAACGGTTAATTCTTGGATTTTTAAATGAGCATTTAATTCATCCATACGTGCTTTTATATTGCATTCCTTGGTTTTTAAATCAGCCGCTTTTTTATAATTCTCGATTGAGTCAGTAGAAACAGCATCTTCTTTTTCTGTTTCAATTTGGGCCAATTCGTTCTTTAACAATTCCAATTCATATAAATCTTTGTTGTTTAAATTGATGCGTGAACAAGCTTCATCCAAAACATCAATGGCCTTATCTGGTAAGAAACGGTCGTGGATATATTTTTCGGACATAGTAACTGTTTTTTCGATAACATCATTGGAAATTTTGACTTTATGATAATCTTCGTAATATTTTTTGATACCTTTCATAATTTCAATGGTGTCTTCTACACTTGGTTCTTCAACCAAAACAGGTTGAAATCTTCTTTCCAATGCAGAATCTTTTTCAATGTATTTACGATATTCTTTCAAAGTAGTGGTCCCAATTAGTTGAACCTCACCACTAGAAAGAGAAGGTTTTAAAATATTGGCTGCATTCATAGAATGTTCGGCATCACCAGCTCCTATGATATTGTGAATTTCGTCAATGACCAAAATGATATTTTTGCAAGCTTTGCATTCATCAATAATGGATTTCATACGAGATTCAAATTGACCACGAAACTGTGTGCCAGCTAAGATGGCAGTCATATCAAGTAAATAAACTTCTTTGTTTAATAATTTAGCTGGAACTTGTTTTTCCGCTATTTTAATGGCTAAACCTTGGGCAATGGCTGTTTTACCAACACCTGGTTCACCAATCAAACAAGGATTGTTTTTCAAACGTCGGTTTAAAATTTGAATGACTCTTTCAATTTCCTGTGAGCGGCCAATGACTTGATCCAATTCACCATGTTTTGCCTTATTGGTTAAATTGGTACCATAAGTGTCAAGAAATTTTTTCTTTTTTTCCTTGTTTTTTTTATCTACTTTTACGCGCTTTTGAGAAGAAGTATCAGTTTCTTCATCAGAAGAATTGGCAAACATATTGGAAAAGATAGAGCCAAGAGAATTATCATTACCTGCCATATTTTCATTGATTTCATCTAAATTTACATTGTTCGATAAATCTTTGAAAATAGTTTCAAATTGTTGTGACATATTTTCTAAGTCGGCGTCTGATAAATTCGCTTGTTTGGCTAATACATCTAAAGGGTTAATTCCTTTTTTCTTAGCACAATCATAGCATAAACCTTCCAGTTGAGTTTTATTATCTTTAACTGTGTTAATAAAAATAACAGCAGTATTTTTTTTACAGATTGAACATAACATATATTTCATACGCTCCTTTATGATATACCTATTTATTTATCATACAAAAAAAACGGCGTATAGTCAATCAAAATACGTGAAAATTGTGTGAAATTTTACGAAAATAACATAAAATAGAAAGAGAACTGTTCTAAGATTATAACATCTGGCATAAATATGAAAAAAAAGCGAAATTTGACAAGATGAAAAAGACATAGTATAATAACGTTGTCTTTAAAAGGAGGGATAAAACCTTATATGAAGAAAGAAGAAAAAGCGTCTATATCTGCGGTAAAGATTATAGTAATAAGTCTTGTATTTATACTGTTTTCTGGAATTGGAGTTATGGCTGTTAATTCACAAATTATGAATGTTAAGGTACAATTTCCAAACAATTATGAATTGAGTATTTTAACAACAAAAACAAAAGTAGGAGATATCTTAAAAGACAATCATATAACGGTAGGGGAAGAAGAAGCAATTGAACCAGCTTTAGATGAAGATGTCGGAGAAGACAAAACGATCCGCATCACAAAAAGCTTTGAAGAAACAGATGATACACAAGCAATTGCAGCATTAAGCACAAAAGATGTGGAAAAAGATTATGCTACCGTTGTGGAAAAGATTGAAACCATGGAAGTGGAAATACCTTACGAAACCATTACCAAGGATGTCAGTGGTAGTGATGAGAAAAATGCACAAACTAAGGTAATTCAAGAAGGCGAAAATGGCTTAAAACAAGTCGTTTACAAAATAACATATAAAGACAATATTGAAATCGATCGATTAGAGATGAGTTCTACCATCCTAAAGGAACCTGTTAACAAAATCGTTCAGATCAATAAAAAAGTAACGATATCAAGAGCAAGCACAGCAGAAAGAATGGCTACAAGTCCTGCCAAATCTGCGACATCATCTTTAGCTAAAAAAGTAGAAAATAAAACACCACAGGTTAAAACCTTAAATGCATCTGCTTATACAGCATCTACTTGCGGAAAATCAAGTTCAGATAAAGGCTATGGTAAAACAGCTTCTGGTAAGATTGCACAATCATGGTACACCGTTGCTGCTGGATCTGGTTATCCAATTGGAACCATTATCTATATTCCATACTTTAAGGATAAACCAAATGGTGGATGGTTTGTTGTACAAGATAGAGGATCTGCTATTTCCAATAACCGTGTAGATATTTATATGGACAGTTATGGTGATTGCAAAAAATTTGGACGTAGAAACTTAGAATGTTATATTTATTAAGACAAAAAGAAAGAGCTATTGCTCTTTCTTTTTGTCCTCATTTGAAAAAATTGTCAAAATATGACAGACGAATCTAACAAAAATTAGCCAAATTCAATTGACAGAAAAAGAAAAATTTGTTACACTTAGAAAAATTTTTATTTCTATATTTTTTGATTCAAAAAAATATTCCCACAAAATTAAAAAATCAAATAAAAAAGGAGGATACCTTGTTAGCAAATGTAAAGAGTATGGCTTTGCACGGTCTAGATGGGTATTTGGTAAATGTCCAAGTCGATATTTCTGGTGGATTGCCTGGTTGGGAAATTGTTGGACTTCCAGATGCGGGTATTCGAGAGTCCAAAGAAAGAATTCGAATTGCGATTCGAAATTCAGAAATTGCTATACCTAGTCGAAAAATTACAGTTAATTTGGCACCAGCTAGTACCAAAAAAGAAGGTTCATTTTTTGATTTGCCAATTGCTATTGGAGTTTTACAATCCATAGGTACAATACAAAATGAAGAAATTTCATCTACCGTATTTTTAGGAGAACTTTCTTTGGATGGACATATCACCAAAATTCATGGCGTTTTACCCATGTGCATTGAAGCCAAAAAATTAGGCATGAAACGTGTCATGGTACCAAAAGAAAATGCAGAAGAAGCAGCAATTGTAGATGAACTGGAAGTGATACCAGTTGCACATCTTCAGCAAGCAATTGCTTATTTAAATGGCCAAATTGTCATTCCAAGAGCCAGAGTAAATCCAGAAATATGGCAAGAAAAAAAGCAAGAAGAAACCGAGGATTTTTCTGAAATTAAAGGACAAAATCAAATCAAAAGAGCCTTAGAAATAGCAGCTGCTGGGTCTCATAATATTTTATTGATTGGTAGTCCAGGATCTGGTAAAACCATGATGGCTAGAAGGCTTCCAACCATTTTACCAGATATGAGCTTTGAAGAAGCATTAGAGGTTACCAAAATTCATAGCATTGCTGGTTTATTGGATCAGCAAGCCATGATTCGACAGCGACCTTTTCGTTCACCTCATCATACGGTATCTGGTGTTTCCCTAGTGGGTGGTGGAAAAATACCAAAACCTGGGGAGATTAGTTTAGCTCATTATGGCATTTTATTTTTAGATGAGCTAACCGAATTTAATAAGCATACCCTAGAAGTGCTACGTGTTCCCTTGGAAGATAGAAAAGTTAGTATCAGTCGTGTTAATGCAACTTTGACCTATCCTTGTAATTTTATGTTAGTTGCTAGCATGAATCCATGTCCTTGTGGTTACTACGGCACCAAGGGACGAGAGTGTCATTGTAGTGAAACACAGATAAAAAAATACATGGGAAAGATTAGTGGACCATTACTGGATCGATTTGATATACAAATTGAGGTAAAACCTGTGGATTACGATAAGATAAAATCCAATCAACCTGCAGAAAAATCTTGTAAAATAAAAGAACGTGTGAATCAAGCTAGAAAAAGACAATTGGAACGTTACCAACCCTATTCCATTTTCTCCAATGCAGAATTAACACCAAAATTGATGGAGCAGTATTGCCAATTAGATGCAAGTTCTCAAAAATTATTAGAGATTTCCTATGAAAAATTGGGCTTAAGTGCACGTGCTTATGCCAAAATTTTAAAAGTTGCTAGAACCATAGCAGACTTAGAAGGAAAAGAAAATTTGACCAGTGCGCATATTGCAGAGGCAATTCAATATCGTAATTTGGACCGAAAATATTTTGAAAGAAGGATGGAAAATCTATGAAAATCATACAATGGGAAGATACTTGTTATCCAGAATCCTTAAAAGAAATTGAGTCACCTCCCTCAACTTTGTATTGCCTAGGTAATACAAAGTTGTTAAATAGTCCCAATCTTGCCATAGTGGGCTCCAGAAAGGCAAGTGAATATGGAAAAAGACAAGCCTATCAATTTGCTCAGGTTCTTGCCAAATCTGGTATGACAATTGTGAGTGGAATGGCACTGGGGATTGATACGCAGGCCCATTTAGGTGCCTTAAAAGTAAAGCAGAAAACCATTGCTGTTTTGGGAAGTGGCTTTCACCATATTTATCCACCAGAAAATGAAACATTGTTTTGTGAAATTCTAGAAAAGGATGGTTTGATTTTAAGCGAATATGAACCAAATCAAATGGTAAAAAGCAGTCATTTTCCTGCTCGTAATCGCATTATTAGTGGCCTTTCGAAAGGGGTCTTAGTGGTAGAAGCAGCCTATCGAAGTGGTTCTAGTATTACAGCCCAATATGCCAAACAACAAAAGCGAAAACTCTATGCTATCCCGAGCAATATTGGAAATAAAAACGGTGTAGGAACCGCTCGCTTGATTCGCCAAGGAGCCAAAATTGTTATTTCTCCTCAAGATATACTAGAAGATTTTGATGACCTTTGTAAAAACAACCCAATCAAATGGTCAAGAGAAAAGAAGGAACCAATCAATCCAATACCTAGAAAAAGAAATGTGCCAGAAGCTTATCAGACCATTTATCAATTATTAGAAAAGGAAAACAACACATTAGATGGTTTAGCAATGCGTTTGGAATTATCGGTTTCAGAAATTAGTGCGACCTTAATTTTAATGGAGATTGAAGGCTATATTCAAAAAAACAGGCAAGGGGAATACCAAATTCAAGATGGATCGTAGAAAAAAGTTAGGAAAAATAGGTGAAGAAATAGCGGTGCACTATTTAGAGAAGAATGGTTATCAGATTATCGAAAGAAATTTTCGTTGCCGAAGAGGTGAAATTGATATCATTGCATGGGGAGAAGATGAAATCGTTTTTGTGGAAGTTAAAACGAGGACTTCTAAAATATGTGGTAATCCAGCTGAAGCTGTGACCAGACAAAAAAAGAAACATCTTTATCTAACAGCTGAGTATTATATGACGCTTCGAAAAATAGAAGAATATCCAGTTCGCATGGATGTCATAGAAATTTTATGGGAGCATCATCAATATACGATTCACCACATTCGACAGGTCTATTAAAATCAACCAAAAAATCAGCTTTACAAAATCCTTGTTCTCAAGTATAATAGGCAAGTAAACAAGAGACAATGAAGAAACAGAAGCAAATCGAAAAAAGAAGGATGATAAAATATGAAATTAGTATCTTGGAACGTAAATGGGTTGCGTGCTATTTGGAACAAAGGATTTGAAGATATTTTTTACCAAATAGATGCTGATATTTTTTGCATTCAAGAAACCAAAATGCAAGAAGGACAATTAGATGTTGACTTTGAAGGATATGAACAATACTTTAATAGTGCTGTTAAGAAAGGATATTCTGGAACAGCCGTTTTTACTAAGAAAAAACCAATACAGGTTACCTATGGAATTGGAATCGAAGAACATGACCAAGAAGGAAGAGTTATTACCGCTGAATTTGAAACATTTTATTTGGTAAATGTCTATACACCTAATTCACAAAGAGAATTAGTTAGATTGTCATACAGGAAAAAATGGGAAGACGATTTTCGTGCCTATGTGAAACAATTAGATGAAAAGAAACCTGTGATCATTTGTGGGGATTTAAATGTAGCACATGAAGAAATTGATTTAAAAAATCCAAAAACCAATCATAAAAATGCAGGTTTTACCGATGATGAGAGAGGAAAAATGACCACTTTACTTCAAAGCGGTTTTGTGGATACATTCCGTTATTTGCATCCAACACAGAAAGAAGCCTATACATGGTGGTCCTATATGATGAAAGCAAGAGAAAAAAATGTAGGGTGGAGAATCGATTATTTTATCGTATCTGACCGCATCAAAGAACAAATACAAGAGGCTAAAATTCTTTCCGATGTTTATGGCAGTGACCATTGCCCGATTGAATTGGATTTAGCCATATAGGAGGGAACAAAATGGAGTCAAAAAGAGGAAAACACTGGTTTTACTGGTTCACCTTTGCAGTAGCGGTCATTTTTGTATACAAAACATTAGATAGCTGGAAAGCTATTACCGATTGGCTAGGCGGATTTTTTAGTTTGTTAATGCCGTTTATTTTAGCAATTTTGGTAGCCTATATCTTTTATTTACCAGCCAAAAAGTTGGAAAATCTCTTTCAAATGGCACCAACCAAATGGGTCCAAAAGCATGCTCGAACCTTTTCGGTATTAGGTGTGTATCTAGTCGCATTTATTATTCTGGCGGTGATTATCAAATTTTTAGTACCGTCTGTTTCCAAAAGTGTTATCGAATTGGTTGAAAATTTACCGGGCTATTACCAAAGTGCCACCCAATATTTAAATGAACTACCAGAAGATTCTATTTTAAATAAAGTAGATGTTAAGGGAATGATTCATAATTTGCAACAAATTGAAGTCAGTCAATTTTTACAAGTTGATAACCTATCTGGTTATGCCAAAGGAGTCATTGGAATTGCCACAGGTATTTTCGATTTATTTGTAATGGTTATCGTTTCCATTTATATTTTGCTAGAAAGAAAACAAATCTTGCAATTTGCAAGTAAATTGTCCAGTGCACTTTTCAAAGGCAAAGCTAACCAAAAAATTCGTAATTATTTTCGTAAGACCAATGAAATTTTTTATCAATTTATTTTTAGTCAAATGCTAGATGCTGTTGTAGTTGGTACCTTAATGGCAGTGGCATTATCGATTATGAAAGTAAAATATGGAGTTTTATTAGGTATCATGATTGGTGTTTTCAATATCATTCCATATTTTGGAGCTATTATCGCAGTAGTTATTGCTGTTTTGATTACCCTTTTTACAGGTGGCATTCCGCAGGCACTTGCGATGTTGGTCGTGGTGATTGTCTTGCAACAAATTGATGCCAATATCATCAATCCAAAAATTGTAGGTAGTACCTTAAAACTAAGTCCGATTTTAATCATATTTGCTGTGACAGTAGGAGGAGCCTATTTTGGAATCTTAGGTATGTTCTTATCTGTTCCGATTGTTGCTATGCTTAAGATTTTAATCTTAGATTATGTTGAATTAAAAAACATGAGAAATATACAGGAACAAAACCAGAATGAGTGAAAGGAGTAGCATGCAGTTAGAAACATTTTTACAACAACATCATGTATCCTTAAATGAACAACAAAAAGAAGCAGTATTGAACCAAAAGGGGAAAATACTGCTTCTTGCTGTTCCAGGAAGCGGAAAAACAACTGTTATGGTAACACGCATGGCATATTGGATAGCTCAAAAACAGATGAGACCAGAACAGATTTTAACCCTAACCTATAGTGTAGCTTCTGCTCGCGATATGAAACGCAAATATGAAAGACTATTTGGAACCAACGAAAAATTAGAGTTTCGCACCATTCATAGTTTTTGTGTGAAGGTTTTACAAGAATGGGAAAGACAAACAGGGAAAAGAGTGTTTTCCTTGATGGAACAAACAGGCCCTGTTTTAGCGAAAATTTATGATCAATTAACCCATACTAGTCCAACCGAAATGGTAGTAAAAGAATTACAAAATAAGATTGCTTATGTAAACAATGGAATGTTGACCAAGGAAAAAAGTGAGGAACTTTTTGCAGAACACTTATGTGGGGCAAAGATTGTGCAAGCGTATCAACAATACAAAAAAAGAAATAGGGTAATGGATTTTGATGACCAATTGCTATATGCCAAAAACATTTTAGAAAAATATCCATCTATTTTGCAAAAAATGCAACAGCAATATCCCTATCTATATGTAGATGAGGCACAGGATATTTCTAAAATACAGCATGTTTTAATCCAGCAGTTGGTAAGAAACCACCTTTTTATGGTGGGAGATGAAGATCAAAGTATTTATGGATTTCGCAGTGCTGACCCAACAACTTTATTTCACTTCCAGCAGATATATCCAGGAGCCCAGATTTTATATATGGAGAAAAACTATCGCAGCACTCCACAAATTTTGCAAGTGGCTCACCAATTTATGCAGCAAAATAAAAATCGTCATGACAAAAAGATATACTCTACCAGGCAAACAGGTGAAAAGGTGAAAATACTTGTACTTAAAAATTATGAAACACAATATCAATATTTGTACCAACATTTAAAACAGGAGACCAAAAGGACGGCCATTTTATACCGAAACAATGAATCAGCTATTCCACTGATTGATTTATTTTCACAAAAAGGATTACCATTTCAAATGAAGGCTTGTGAAAGAAATTGGGGAGAACACCCTATGATCCAAACGGTTCAAAATTTTATCTGTTATGCTTGGCAGGAAAACAATCCAGCATTATTTGAAAAAATTTATCCGAAAATGGGATGTGGCATTACCAAAGAGATGGTGAAAAAAGTAGCTAGCATGAGTAATTCAGGAGAACCGATACTCGATACCATCCTGCAACAAAAAGAAATGTTGTTTTGGCAAATAAAACGAATACAGCAAATTAAGAAATGGATGAAACAGTGGAAACGACAAAAAACAGAAGTAATTTTGCAGAATATTTTGCATGAATTGATAGAGCCTCAAACAAGCCACTCCAAGAAGAAAGAGAGGCCCAAAGATCATACAAAGATCAATACTTTAAAAATACTGGCAAGACAGAATCCAAATCCACCAGATTTTTTAAAAGCACTTGCCTCCATCAAACAACAAATGAAACAGGGCGTGCAAAGCGATTCTTCTTTATACCTTATGACCATGCATGCCAGCAAAGGATTGGAATTTGAGCAAGTGATTCTAATAGATGTGCTACCAGGTATTTTGCCGAGTATGACAAAAGCTGAAATAAGAGGGGCAGAAGAACTATTACAGTATGAAGAAGAAGTGCGTTTGTTTTATGTGGCAATGACAAGAGCAAGGGATAAACTGATATTGTTACAGTATCAAAACCAAGAAGGAAAAGCCTTAAAACCATCTGAATTTATACAAAAAATAAGCCAGATAAATTAGAAGCCAGAAGATTATTCAAAAGGATCTTCCACTTGTTTGGCAGAATACTTTTTGTAAATACTAAGCTGATTTTGGTTATCATAGGTCGCAAGAAAAATTTGATCCAAATGAGAATAGCCCTGTTTTTTACATTCTTTCATCAACCAATTTTCATCATGATGAATATAGGCTAAGCTATGTTTTAAAATTTTACCATCTAAAATTAAATTGATAACAATTTCTTCTGGCAAAGGACGAATACTTAAATCATTCGGTGTAGTAGGCCTTTTGGAACTCTTGGGTAAAAAACTCATTTTCCCATTGGATTCTAAGATAACGGTTTGCAAATCTGCCAAATTAAAATAGCCATTGATTCGGCATTGCATTAAAAACTCACTCACATTTAAATTCATTTTTTTGAGATTACCATAGTAAATTTTACCATTTTGATACACGATAATGGATTTGCCTTCTACCACGCGGCGAAAAGGGAGAAATTTAGCAGATAAATAAGAAATCAAAATGGAAATAGTAGCATAGATGACCATAGCAAGTAGTGGTTCCATGAAATTATTTTCCAGGGAAGTTGCCATTTCAGCAGCAATGGATCCAATTGAAATGCCAATGGTATAATCAAACATGGTTAATTGAGAAATCTCTTTATTTCCCATCAATTTACTTAGAATAAATAAAATAAACAAAGAAGTAATCGACAAAATAGGTATTTTTAAAAGATAATCCATAGATTCACCTCATTCCTATCATTTCCTTTTAGTATGAGCCAAAATTCATAAAAATATAAAAGATTCATAGAAAATTAAGATTTTATTTTTCACTTTTTCATAAATGTGTGATATAAAGAAGACAGAGTAAAAAGAAAAGAGAGGAGAAAAAATGAAAAATCGATTGGATAAAGAAATGGTTAGCAGAGGATTGGTGGATTCTCGTATGAAAGCACAAGAATTGATTGCCAAAGGATATGTCCTTTGGCAAAACAAAGTCGTAAAAAAAGCAAGTCATCCAGTAGCTCCAGAAGATACCATTCAAATACAAGCAAATGATTGTTTCCGCTATGTTTCAAGAGGTGGACTAAAATTGGAAAAGGCTCTTTCAACATTTGCTATTTCATGGAAAGGTAAAACAGTGTTAGATGTGGGATCTTCCACAGGAGGATTTACCGATTGTGCCTTGCAACATGGAGCACAAAAGGTTATAGCCGTAGATGTTGGGACAGATTTAATGCATCCAAGTTTACGTGCCAATCCTCAGGTAGAATTACATGAACAAATCAATTTAAAAGAACTAGATGCTTCTTATTTTGAAAGAGCAGATTGGATGGTAGCCGATATTTCCTTTTTGTCCATCCTAACCTTATTTGAAAAAGTACAGGCATACCAAGCAAAACTAGATACCGTTTTTTTAATCAAACCACAATTCGAGTGCGGAAAAGAAGTGGCTCATCACTACAAAGGTATTATCACCAATGCTAAAATTCATCAAGAAATCTTAAACCATGTTTTAGGTGAAATTCGAGCCATGGGGTTCGCAATAGGAGGATTAACCTATTCGCCAATCTGTGGCGGAGATGGAAACATTGAATACTTAGCATATGGTTCCAATCAAAAACAAATAGCAAAGCATATTCCGATTGCAGAAATTGTGACACAAGCCTTTCAAAATTTAAAACAGAAAAAATAAGAGAAAATAAGATTCCCTAAGCAAACAGGGGAATCTTATTTTTGTTTTACAAAAATGTCATAGAAAAATATTTTTTTGTTAAAAAGGAGAAAAAGATTTTATTTCCGTAATAAGAGGCTTTGTTATCAGGAGTGCATAAGGCAAATGTCTTTCTTGACTTTTGGGTAGAATTTTTAAAATAAAAGTAAATAAAAAACGAAAAAAGCAGAAAAAATGGAGGCAGACCATGGCTCAAACACAGACCAAAAGAAAAAATAGTAGCAATACCAATTTATCAACCATTACGAAAAATGAAAATGTGAATTTAAAAATAGAACTAAAGAACAATCAACCAATATCTGATATGTATCAAAATCCAAAATTTGCATTGGTATTTCCAAGTGCAGTAACAGCCGTTAATGTCAAAAATGTGAATGTATTGTTTGATTCTACATTCCAGATCCAAGAAGTCAGTCAAACTACTTGGCAAGGCCATATTGTGATGCTGATAACTTTAGATGGAAGTCAAACCGACTTTTTGCCAGATCAAATGATGCAAGGAACGACTATTTTATGCCAAACAGATATAGAGGTTGATGTAAAAACACCAATTGAATTGTATTATCAAAATGAAAATGCAAACTCTTATGAGAAAACAGGTTGGTGGCAAGGACAGAATTGGGGTTATACGACATTGGATTGTCAATTTATTGCCCCAGATGGCATGATCAGTGCTATGGAAATAACAGGATTTCAAGGACAAGACAAAGTTTCTTCTTATGCACAAGGTGAAAAGACAGGGAAATTAGAAATTTTAACCAATGAAAAAATAGCTACTATGCATTTAACGGTTTTAAATCATACCGATGATGTAACCAAAAATATGGTAGCGGTTGGAAACATTCCTTTTGCCAACAATCAACAGGTGATAACAGGAGAAAAATTAGGAACCAATCAAACAACACAAATGACAAGTTTGATTCAATACAAAGGAAATCCAGAAGATGTTACGATTTATTATTCAGACCAAGATCAGGTTACCTATGATTTGACAGACCAAGCAAGTGGTTGGACAACCAATCCAAGTCAAGTTCAGAAGGTAAAACAGTTTATGATAGTTGTTCAGCGAGAATTGCCAGCAACTGAAATTTTGGAATTTTCGTATACCTTTAAAATTCCAGCCATGTTAGAGCACAATTGTGATTTATATGGATCTTTTGGATGTGTTTTTGATCGCGTAACAGAGCAAGGCACAAGTCGTGATACAAGTGTAGCAGATAAAGTAGGATTGTCAACAGGAAGAGGACCACAAATGAAAATATTACAATCGGTTTCTGTCGGAGATGGAAATCCGGTTGGCGAAAATCAGAAAATTAAATACAAAATTAAAGTTGAAAATATTGGATTAGATCCAATTGAAAATATGAAAGTAACAGATCAAATCCCAAAGGGAACAAGCTATGTTCAATATGACACGGCTAATTGGCAAACAGCTTATGAAGTACATGAGCCAAAAGCCAATGAAATTTATTGGAAGATTGATCGTTTAGAAGTAGGCAAATCAGTCGATTTGGAATTTGAAGTAGCAGTTCAGGATTTACCAACAGTAGAAGAGTATTATGCGGGAGATCCAGCTTTTACCGAAAAGGATGGTAAGTTTTACTATCAAGGAAAAGAAGTTACGCAAATCCCAGAAACCAGTATTCAAAATGTTGTACAAGTAGAAGCAAAGAATTTGGAAAAGACGATGCAATCTATTTCATCATCAAACAAGGTGGTACCAGCTTCTTTACAAATTGAAGAAACAGCATCTTCATCCAAAGGATCTTTGCTAAAAGAAAATCAGAAGATGAAATATAGTATTCATATAGAAAGTCATACAGAGGATACTTTGCAAAATGTACAAATTCAGAAAAAATTGCCGGAAGGATTAAAATATTTAGATGCATATACACTAAAATATAATGTGGATTTGGATATTTGGGAAAAGGATTTACAGGCAAGTTATGACGAAGTAACCAGAATGGTTCAATTAAACATTCCTACTTTGGCAAGTCATGATGATATTCAGTTAAAAGTGGAAACACAAACAGAGCCATTAGCAGAAGACGAAGAGCAAAAAGAGATTGAAACCGATACTACCGTACAGGCAGATGGAACAGCTATTTATCATTCTGAGACACAAGAAAATACGATTTTAAAAAGCAAGGTAAATGTTCGTTATAACTGTGTTCATCCAAAGAAATATTTTCAATTTTTCTTATTTGTTCTGGCAAATATAAAAAGACAAAAAAATTATGTAAAATTAGGCAAATATGTATTGACAAGGATTTTTTAAATGTGATATAGTATATGGAGCTATGTTGAGAACAAAAAGAAGTTGGTGATTTCGATCAAAAATATAGAATTTTGCGAAAGAAATTGATACATGAAAAAGGTAAGTTAGTAAAAAATTACTAGCATGCCTTTTTGTTGCTTAAATTAGCCACTTAAAAAAATTCAAAATAGAGGAATTAAATAAAAATAATTAGCAAAAGTAACAAACGATCGGCAGTAAGTTTTAAGCTTTTGATAACATTTTTATTTAAGAGGGACTTTTTGAAACCTTTTTTAAGAAATTAAGTCTGCCAAAAGAGGATGATGTGATTTTTTACATCTGAAAAATAGGGGTGATTTTTTTGTTAACAGATGTTATACACGAAAAAGCAATACGTAAGACATTTGCAAGAATTGGCGATTTCATTGAAATGCCAAATCTAATTAAAGTACAAAAGGATTCTTATGACTGGTTTTTAAAGGAAGGCTTAGGAGAAGTTCTAGAAGATATTTCTCCCATTGAAGATTATTCAGGTAATCTAGTACTTGAATTTTTTGACTATTACATGGAAGATAAAACCAAATATTCCATCGAAGAAGCAAAAGAAAGAGACACAACTTATTCATCAAGATTACATGTAAAAGTTCGTTTGATCAACCGTGAAACAGGTGAAATCAAAGAACAAGAAATTTATTTAGGAGATTTCCCATTGATGACAGATAGTGGTACTTTTATTATCAATGGTGCTGAAAGAGTTGTTGTTAGCCAGTTGGTTCGTTCTCCAGGATGTTATTATGCTTCCGATTATGACAAAACAGGAGCAAAACTATACACAGCAACGGTTATGCCAATTCGTGGTGCATGGCTAGAATACGAAACCGATGCAAACGATGTTTTCTATGTACGTATCGACCGTACCAGAAAATTACCTGTTACCTGTTTGTTAAGAGCTATTGGACTAGAGACTGATGAACAAATTATGCAATTCTTCGGCGAAGACAAAAAGTTAATAGCAACTATCAATAAAGATCCAGTTAAAACAACAGACGAAGCTTTAATTGAAATTTACAAAAAATTAAGACCAGGCGAACTACCAACAGTAGATGCAGCACGTAATTTATTCAATGGTTTATTCTTTGATAATAGAAGATATGATTTAGCAAAAGTAGGTCGTTATAAATACAACAAAAAATTGGATTTAGCAAGCAGAATAAAAGGACAAATTGCTTACGATGATATTATCAATACAGAAACTGGTGAAGTTGTTGTAGAAAAAGATAATGTTATCTCAGAAGAAAAAGCAAGAGAAATTAAAGATTTAGGCATCAATGTAGTGGATGTAAAAGTGGATGACAAAAAAGTAAGAGTTATTGGTAATGGAACTGTTGATATTCACAAATGGGTAGAAGAAGATCTATCTGATTTACATATCAAAGAAGATGTTAATTTCGAAATTTTGAAAAACATTTTAGCAACGACTGAACCTAGCAAATTAAAAGAAGAAATAAAATTAAGAATACACGAATTGATTCCAAAGCATGTAACAACAGAAGATATGCTAGCTTCTGTTAACTACTTATTGAATTTACAATACGATTTAGGAAAAGTAGATGACATTGATCACTTAGGAAATAGACGTATTCGTTGTGTTGGTGAATTATTACAAAATCAATTTAGAATTGGTTTAACAAGACTAGAAAGAGTTGTACGTGAGAGAATGACAATTCAAGACCTAGATGTTGTAACACCACAAACTCTAATCAATACAAAACCAATCACATCATCTATTAAAGAATTCTTTGGAAGTTCACAATTGTCTCAGTTCATGGATCAAACCAACCCATTATCTGAGCTTACCCATAAGAGAAGAATTTCTGCTTTAGGACCTGGTGGATTATCAAGAGATAGAGCCGGATTTGAAGTAAGAGATGTTCACTATACACACTATGGTAGACTATGTCCAATTGAGTCTCCAGAAGGACCTAACATTGGTTTGATTTCAGCACTTTCATCATTTGCTGTTATCAATGAATATGGATTTATCGAAACACCATATCGAATTGTTGATAAAAAGACTGGAAAAGTTACTGACCAAGTGGTTTATCTATCTGCTGATGAAGAAGATGGAAAGATTATTGCACAAGCAACAGAACCAGTAGACAAAGAAGGAAGATTTATCAATAAGAGAATTAAAGTACGTTATTTAGATGAAGTAACAGAAGTAGAGAAGGAAAGAGTAGACTATGTCGATATCTCTCCAAAACAATTGGTTTCTGTTGCAGCAGCTATGATACCTTTCTTGGAGCATGATGATGCAAACCGTGCTTTGATGGGTGCTAACATGCAACGTCAGGCAGTTCCGTTGATGATTTCTGAGTCACCAATTGTAGGAACAGGTATAGAATACCGTGCAGCCAAAGATTCTGGTATTA
Organism: uncultured Clostridium sp.; assembly: GCA_945874585.1. Classification (GTDB taxonomy): domain Bacteria; phylum Bacillota; class Clostridia; order TANB77; family CAG-508; genus CAMCHB01. The sequence goes on from CAMCHB010000002.1 coordinate 24,581, forward strand.
TGGTCTTAGCAAAAGAAACTGGAACCGTTGAGCGTGTAACAGGTGATGAAATTGTTATCAAAAATGTAAAAGGTAATACAGATACTTATCATTTACGTAAATTCAAGAGAACCAATGGTGGAACTTGTATCAATCAAAGACCAATTGTAAAAAAAGGTGAAAAAGTTAATAAAAACGATGTTATTGCAGATGGACCATCTACACAAAATGGTGAAATGGCATTAGGAAAAAATGTTATTATTGCCTTTACAACATGGGAAGGTTACAACTACGAGGATGCTGTTTTGTTAAATGAAAGATTGGTGAAAGAAGATGTTTACACATCTATCCATATTGAAGATTATGATTGTGAATGTAGAGATACAAAATTAGGCCCAGAAGAGATTACAAGAGATATTCCAAATGTGGGCGAAGATAGCTTAAAAGATTTGGATGAAAACGGTATTGTTCGTATTGGTGCAGAGGTTCGACCAGGTGATATCTTAGTCGGCAAAGTAACACCAAAAGGTGAAACTGAATTAACAGCAGAGGAAAGATTGTTAAGAGCTATTTTTGGCGAGAAAGCTAGAGAAGTTCGTGATACCTCATTGCGTGTCCCACATGGAGAAGCTGGAACAATTGTTGATGTTAAAGTGTTTACTAGAGATAATTCAGATGAATTAGCACCAGGTGTCAACCAAGTAATTCGTGTGTATATTGCACAAAAAAGAAAGATTTCTGTTGGTGATAAAATGGCTGGACGTCATGGTAATAAGGGTGTTGTTTCTAGAATATTACCAGAAGAAGATATGCCATTTATGCCAGATGGAACTCCCGTTGATATTGTATTGAACCCATTAGGTGTTCCTTCTCGTATGAATTTAGGACAGGTTTTGGAAGTTCACTTAGGAGCTGCTGCCAGAATGCTTGGTATCAAAGTAGCAACGCCAGTATTTGATGGTGCTAGTGAAGAAGATATTGAAGAATTATTGAAAAAATCAGGTTTAAGAGAAGATGGTAAAACCATTTTATACGATGGTAGAACGGGTGAGCCATTTGATAAACCAATTACAGTTGGTGTTATGTACATGTTAAAACTTCACCATTTGGTTGATGATAAAATACATGCTCGTTCAACTGGTCCATACTCACTTGTTACACAACAGCCATTGGGTGGTAAAGCTCAATTCGGTGGACAGCGTTTTGGTGAAATGGAAGTTTGGGCATTGGAAGCATATGGTGCAGCTTATACCCTACAAGAAATCTTAACCGTAAAATCAGACGATGTTGTTGGTAGAGTAAAAACATATGAAGCAATTGTAAAAGGTGAAAACATTCCTGAACCAGGTGTTCCAGAAAGTTTTAAAGTATTGATTAAGGAATTACAAAGCTTAGGACTAGATGTTCGTTTGTATTCACATGATGATAAAGAAATTGAAATCAAAGAAAATATTGATGATGCAATTGATTTTAATTTGGATCACTTAAAAGAACCAAAAAATGATGTAGAAGAGGGTCATTTAGAGCCTGAACAAGCAGTCGAAGACGCAGAAGAAGATTATGAAGATAACGAAGAAATGGAAGATGATTTGCAAGAAGAACTAGAAGATGATGGCGATCATATTTTAAACGATGAAGACATTTTAGATGATGAAGATAAAATGTAACAGATGAAATCTGAATTGAATAGAATATAAGTTTTGTTGTGAATGACAGCTAAGTCTGATCGAGCAGTGTATATTCACAGCAAAGCGATGATTCAAGAACTTTAATGTGAATGATAAGAGGGGGCAAAAATTTTAATGGAAGAGTTAGAAGTTTTTGATAAAATAAAAATAGGATTAGCTTCCGACGAAAAAATTAGAGAATGGTCAAAAGGGGAAGTAAAAAAACCAGAGACAATCAATTATAGAACATTAAAGCCAGAAAAAGATGGATTATTTTGTGAAAAAATCTTTGGTCCAACCAAAGATTGGGAATGCCATTGCGGAAAATATAAAAGAGTTAGATATAAGGGTATTGTCTGTGATCGATGCGGTGTTGAAGTAACCAAATCAAAAGTAAGAAGAGAAAGAATGGGACATATCGAATTAGCAGCTCCAGTAGCTCATATTTGGTATTTTAAAGGAATTCCAAGTAGAATTGCTTTGATGCTTGATATTTCTCCAAGAAGCTTGGAAAAAGTTATTTATTTTGCAGCTTATATTGTAACAGACAAAGGAACATCAGGATTGACAAAATGTCAAATACTAACAGAAAAAGAATATCATGAGGCTGAAGAAAAATATGGCAAGGGTTCTTTTAAAGCACAAATGGGTGCAGAAGCACTTGAAAAATTATTGGCAGAAATCGATGTAGAAGAATTATCTAAGAAAATTAAAAAAGAACTTGCAAAAGCAAGTGAACAGAAAAAAGTAAAATTGATCAAACGTTTAGATACCGTTGAATCTTTCCGTTTATCTGGCAATAAGCCACAATGGATGATTATGAACGTGGTACCAGTTATTCCACCAGAATTAAGACCAATGGTACAATTAGATGGTGGAAGATTTGCAACATCTGATTTAAACGATTTATATCGTCGTGTTATCAACCGTAACAATCGTTTAAAAAGATTATTGGAATTAGGCGCTCCAGAAATTATTGTTCGTAACGAAAAGAGAATGTTACAAGAATCAGTAGATGCCCTAATTGATAATAGTAGACGTGGTAGACCAGTAACAGGTGCTGGAAATAGACCACTAAAATCATTATCTGATATGCTAAAAGGAAAACAAGGTCGTTTCAGACAAAACCTTTTAGGAAAGAGAGTTGACTATTCAGGACGTTCTGTTATCGTTGTTGGACCAGAACTTAAGATTTATCAATGCGGTGTGCCAAAGGAAATGGCTATTGAATTATTCAAACCATTTGTTATGAAAGAATTAGTCGGCAGAGGTATTGCACATAATATCAAAAATGCGAAAAGAATGGTTGAAAAATTAAGACCAGAAGTATGGGATATTTTGGAAGATGTTATCAAAGATCATCCAGTTATGTTAAACCGTGCACCTACTTTGCACAGATTAGGTATTCAAGCATTTGAACCTGTTCTAGTAGAAGGTAGAGCAATCAAATTGCATCCATTGGTATGTACAGCATTTAACGCTGACTTTGATGGTGACCAGATGGCAATTCACGTTCCATTATCACCAGAAGCACAAGCAGAAGCTAGATTTTTAATGCTTTCAGTTAACAACTTATTAAAACCACAAGATGGTAAACCAGTTACAGTACCAACCCAGGATATGATTTTAGGTAGTTATTATCTAACCATGCAAATTGATGGCGAAAAAGGCGAAGGTATGTACTTTAGCAGTGTAGATGAAGCTTTAATGGCTTATCAAAATCATGATGTTGGTTTACATGCCAAAGTAAAAATTAGAATGTATAAAACCTTACCAGATGGAACACAAAAACATGGAACCATTGAAACAACTGTTGGTAGAGTTATTTACAACCAAGGAATTCCACAGGATATTGGATTTGTAGATCGTTCTGATCCAGCCAATGAATTTGCTTTGGAAATTGATTTCCCAGTTATCAAGAAGAATTTGGGAACCATTATTGCAAAATGTATCAATACTCATGGTTTATCTGAAACAGCAGAAGTATTGGATTATATCAAAGCAACAGGTTATAAATATTCAACCATCGGTGCTATCACCGTGAGTGTTGCCGATGTTGCAGTACCAAAAGCTAAAAAAGATATTATTGCACAAGCTGAGAAAGATAAGGAAGAAGTATTAAAACAATATAGAAGAGGTTTGATTACAGAAAACGAAAGATATGAAGCTGTTATTAAGATTTGGGAAGATGTAACCAACAAAGTTACCGAGGCTATGAAAGATAACTTTGATGAATTAAACCCAATTTACATGATGGCTCAATCTGGAGCAAGAGGTAACATGAACCAGTTAAGACAGATTGCAGGTATGCGTGGTTTGATGGCTAATACATCTGGTAAAGCCGTTGAAATCCCAATTACATCATGCTTTAGAGAGGGTCTTGATGTACTAGAATACTTTATTTCATCACATGGTGCTCGTAAAGGTCTTGCTGATACTGCTTTAAGAACAGCCGATTCAGGTTACTTAACCAGAAGATTGGTTGATGTTAGCCAAGATATCATTGTACGTGAAGAAGATTGTGGTACAACCGATGGTATTGATATTATGGATATCAAAGATGGTAACCAAATTATCGAACCATTACATGAAAGACTAATTGGTCGTTATTTAGTAGAAGATTTGAAGGATAAAGACGGAAATGTTGTAGCAAGCAAAGATGTTATGATCAATGATGCTATTGCTACCAAAATTGTGGATGCTGGCTTTACAAAAGTAAGAGTACGTTCAAGCTTAGCTTGTCGTTCTAAACATGGTGTATGCTGCAAGTGCTATGGTATGAGCTTAGCCAGAAGAGAAGAAGTTAAAATTGGTGAAGCAGTTGGTATTGTTGCTGCTCAATCAATTGGTGAACCAGGTACACAGCTAACCATGAGAACATTCCATACAGGTGGTGTTGCTGGAGGCGATATCACACAAGGTCTTCCTAGAGTTGAAGAATTGTTCGAAGCTAGAAAGCCAAAGGGATTAGCTGTTATTACAGAGATTGCTGGTAAAGTAAGCATCACAGATGACAAGAAGAGAAAAGAAGTAACGGTTACTGGAAAAGATGATAGCAAAACTTATACCATTAGTTTTGGTTCAAAACTAAAAGTAAAAGAAGGAGATATGCTAGAAGCTGGTGATCCTATTACAGAAGGATCTATCAATCCTAATGATATCCTTGCTATCAAAGGCCCAGAAGGCGTTTACGAATATCTAATTGCCGAAGTACAAAAAGTATACCGTAACCAAGGTGTTGATATCAACGATAAACACATCGAAGTAATTGGTAGACAAATGCTTAAGAAGGTAAGAGTAGAAGATAGTGGAGACAGCAAAATGTTCCCAGGATCTTTGGTAGATATGTATGAATTTGAAGATGAAAACAAAGAATTAGTAGCAGAAGGTAAAAAACCTGCTATTGGTAAGAGAATTTTACTTGGTATCACAAAGGCATCTTTATCTACAGAAAGCTTCTTATCTGCAGCATCATTCCAGGAAACAACTAGAGTATTAACCGATGCTGCTATCAAAGGTAAAGTTGATCCATTATTAGGATTAAAAGAGAATGTTATTATTGGTAAGTTGATTCCAGCCGGAACAGGAATGAGTCAATACAAAAATCTTCACATTAGTACAGAAGATTTAGTACAAGACGAAATTCAAAATAAAACAGAGGAAACTCATCATGAGGGAGAGGTAGAGGAGCCTACTGTTGCAACCGAATCAAAGCCGGAATAATATAGGAAGTAGGCTAATTTATCTACTTCACAAAAGATTCATCATATATCAATCAAAAGCTAGAGAGAAATCTCTAGCTTTTCGATATCCCTTCAAAGACTTGAAATTTACATAAATTAGTGGTAAAATACATCTATTGAGTAAATGAGGAGTTATTATGAGAATCAGAAGTAAGCCTTGGGCAAAAGAGGAATTAAGAGCATGTGGGTATTTTGAAGAAAGTCCGGAAGCATATAAAGGAAAATGGAAAGAAGCTTTTCAAAATGACAACCCTATTGCATTAGAATTAGGATGCGGAAAGGGGCTATTTGTTGGGCAAATTGCCAAATTACATCCGGAAATGAATTATATAGCAATTGATATCAAATTGGATATTTTAGGGGTAGCTAAAAGAAACATTGAAACGATTTTTGAAGGAAAGCCAGTTTCCAATATTCGATTGGTGCAAAGAAATATTGAGCAAATCAATGAGATACTAGCACCAGAGGATGGAATTGATCAGGTCTATATAAATTTTTGCAATCCATGGCCACGAGGCAAACATCAAAAAAGACGCTTGACACATACAAGATTATTGTTAAAATATAAAGAGTTCTTAAAGCCAGGAAGTAAAATATATTTTAAAACAGATGATGATGCATTGTATCATTCTAGTTTTCGTTACTTTGATGAAGCAGGGTATCACATCATAAAAGCAACAGAGGATTTGCATAAGCAACCAATTTTTGAAGAAAATATAATGACAGAACATGAGAAAATGTATACAGAAGAAGGAATAAAAATAAAAGGAATTTTAGCAGAAGTAGAAGAGTAAAAGGAGAAATGAAGGGGAAGGTTATGCCAATCAATAAGAAAATTCTAGAAAAAATCACTTCAAAAACAAAAATTTATTTGGTGATTATTTTTATCTTGCTAATACTAATATGCTTATATGATAAAATTTGGATTCTGCCAGCTAGTTTGTTTTACATCTTGCTTGTTGCCTATACATTTTGGACCAATGGAAAGAAAAAACACGAATTTTTTAAGCATTTACAAGAAATCACATTAGATGTGGATTCAGCTGCTAAAAATACACTCATCAATTCACCATTTCCATTAGTTGTGCTTGAAACGGATGGAAACATCATATGGAAAAATCAAAAATTTGTTAAAGAATTCATCAATGTGGATATTCACACTTGTTTGGATGAAATTATCAAAGAAGTCAGACAAGATATTATTCATCATCACGAAAATAAGGCAATTGAAAAAGAAATCGAAATTGGTGAAAAAAATTATAAAATAATTGGAGAATATGTTAAGAGTAAAAAAGATCATGACCAACAAAAATATGTTATGAATTTGTATTTTTTAGATAACACAAAAAACATTGAAATTCAGCAAAAATACAAAGATTCTAGAACCTGTATTGGAATCATTATGATTGATAATTATGAAGAAGTGATGCAACGTATTTCAACTGAAGCAACACCTCAGGTAATTGCAACTGTGGAACAAGAAATTTATAATTGGGTTAATCCAACGGGTGGATTGGTCATCAAAAAAGATCGTGATACTTTTATCTATGTTTTTGAAAAGAAGTATTTAAAAGGATTAAAACAGGAAAAATTTCATATTTTAGATACGATTAAACAAATCAATATGGAAGGTAAAATGCCAATTACACTAAGTATTGCGATAACAGATGAAGGAGAAACCTATGATGATAAATATCAATCTGCTTTATCTGCTATTGATATTGCTTTAGGAAGAGGTGGTGACCAAGCAGTTGTGCGTGAAGATGGGGCTTATCATTTTTTCGGAGGACGAGCACAAGAGGTCGAAAAGAGAACCAAGGTAAAAGCAAGAATGATTGCTCATGCATTAGAAGAACTTATGTTAGAATCAAAAGACGTGATGATTATGGGACATATGAATGGTGATATTGATTCCATGGGGTCTAGTTTGGGCTTGTATCGTTTGGCAAAAAGCTTGGGAAAAGACGTGCACATTGTTAGCCAAACAGCAGATATTACGCTTTCTAATTTTATTGATATGTTAAAAGAGAGTGAAGAATACAGGGAAGCTATTATTGATAAAAATGAGGCGATTGGACGTATCAGTCCAGAGACTTTGTTGATTATTGTGGATACACATCGCAAAAATTATGTGGAAGTTCCAAGTTTGCTAAAAGAAACAGAAAAAATTGTGATTATCGATCATCATCGTAAAAGTACAGAATTTATCGAGTCACCAATTTTAATGTTTCATGAAGTATATGCTTCTTCAACAGCTGAATTGGTAATTGAAATTTTACAATATGCTAAACAAAATGTACAATTGACGGATCAAGAAATTGAAGCACTATATGGTGGTATTATGGTGGATACCAAAGACTTTACTTTTAAAACAGGTGTGAGAACATTTGAAGCAGCAGCATATCTTAGAAAATTAGGCGTTGATATCATCAAAGTAAAGAAATGGTTTCAAGTGGATTTGGCCAATTACAATATCATTTCTGATATTGTCAAGAAGGCAGAAATTATCAATGATACAATTGCCATTGCAGTGTATGATAAAGTCGATAAGAATGCAGGTATTATTTGTGCAAAAACAGCCGATGAACTGATTACCATTAGTGATATTACAGCTTCTTTTGTGATTGGAAATGTAGGAGATAAAATTTGCATCAGTGGCCGTTCCATTGGAGATATCAATGTACAAGTCGTGCTAGAGAAATTAGGCGGAGGCGGTCATATTACGGTAGCAGGAGCTCAACTAGATGAACTAACACTAGATGAAGCAAAACAATTGGTAATTGACAAAGTAAATGAATATTTAAAAGAGGATTAAAGAAAAAGACATGTAGTTTTAGACTAAGGGCTGTAAAAAATGTTATTGACAACGAGAGAACTGCGTAGTAAAATAAAAATAGGAAATGGGAGCCACAGAAATGTGTGTTACCTTAAATGAATAAATAACACCACATAGCTTGGCCAAGCATAATGTGGTGTGTTTCTTTTATTGACTTAAAATAATAACCAAAGTTATAATTAAGGCAATTGCTATGATAGTAATACCAATTATTCCGAAAAATAATAGGTATAACAATTGAATGAATAATAATTCCATAGCACCACCTCCATTCTCACAGTTAGAACTGTGTATGTAAAGTGGTAACACGCACATCTGCTTATTCTCATTTCCTATGTTTCATACTATATAACATAATTTGGAAAAAAGCAAGAAAAACCAAACAAGTTTTTGATATTTTTTAGTGATTGATAAGAAAACTGGCGATTATTGCAAGAAAAATACATTGTCATAAGGAGAGTATAATACTTGACAAACAATGACAAAACCTGTAAAATGTAAATATAATGTTTAAAAAATTTTTTTCTTAAATAATTTTAGGAGGAATCTTTATGAAAGAGCGTGAACTTAGATTACTATTAACTCAAAAATGTAACTTTAAATGTGGCTTTTGCCATAAGGAAGGAGTAATTGAAACTAAAAAAGAAATACTAAATGCATCAGATTATGTTTGGGTATATGATCTTCTAAAAAAATGGTATGGATGGAACACAA
>CAMCHB010000003.1 GCA_945874585.1 uncultured Clostridium sp.
CAGGAAAATGGACAAGCACAGAGGTAACGCCAATAGCAGATGGAAAGGGAGGAACCGTACCACTTCCAGGTGGATTTCACTATGTAGGAGGAGATATTGAAACAGGGCTCGTTATATCCGATAAACAAGGAGATACCTTAGAGAGTTCAGGAGTGAATATGGGAAATCAATTTGTATGGATACCCGTATCAAAAGAGACTGATTTGACAAGAACTAAGTTTGATACAACAACAGGCCAGCCTACCACAGGATTAGATACAGACTATACAGAGCCATATGCAGATGGATATTCTACAGAAAAAAGTGAATATGATACAATGAAAGCACAGGTATTAAAATATGGAGGATTTTATATTGGTAGATTTGAGGCAGGAGTTAATAGTACAATACTCAGAACAGGATATACAACAGCACAAACCGTAGTATGTAAAAAAGGAGTAGCCCCCTATAATAGGGTTCCATGGGGCAAAGAAATGAATGATGCCAGTGAGATAGCAGGAGAAAGTGGAGCTGTGTATTTGGCCAAAAGTTTTGCTGGCCAACATAACTATACAAGTGTAACCAGTACATTAACCTATGGATGTGAGTGGGATGCCATGTGTCGATATATCGGAGATAGTCAAAGAACAACGCCTGAAAAATCTCCAGTAGAGCTTACCGGAAGTGTAGCATCTGATGTATCCAAAAACATATATGACCTGGCAGGAAATTGTATGGAATGGACCATGGAGGCCTACAGTACGAGTAATCGTGTGATACGCGGAGGAAATTACGGCAATGCCATTCCAGTTAGCAGTCGCAACAGCTACAATCCGCGTAGCTACAGCGGCAGCGATTCGTTCAGGCCCACACTTTATATAAAGTAACCTTGAACACTGATAGCGATACAGCGTAGAGGATAGTGCATAAAGAATAAAAGAGGTATATTAGCAGGTTCGTATGAAGAGCGAATCTTGAGATACGCGAAAAAGGACAAAGATAGTGTATTATATGGTGTGTAAATTTTATTTACGCATCATATTTTTTTTGCGCTCACGAAAGGAGTTAATTTTTGTGGGTACAAAATAAATGAATATAGATTAAAAATAAGAAAGAAAAGAAAAAAGAAAATAAAGAAAAAGGTAAAAATGAATCTAGTTGTATGATGTGGAACATTACAAAAGAATGTAGAATTTATTTTTTCAATTGACTTTTTTATTTCATTTATCATGATCCCATGGAAAGTTCTTGAAAAATGGGCAAAAAAATGATATAGTGATACCGTAATTTTGAAAAGATAGAAAAATTCGTATGAAAGGAAGACAGAATTTAGAACGGAGGATATTATGAGAGTTTCAAAAATGGGTATGAAAAATGTAAAACTAAGCAATTTGGATGAGATGTATCCAGCCCAGGATATTTTAATTCAGACACACCAAGTGAAGCAATTTGGAAGTGGTGTCTATGCATATGATAATATACCACTTAGGGTAAAAGACAACATTGAGAAAATTATCAAAAAACACTGCGATGTGATTGATTGTATTGAGGTACAAATGCCTTTACTACAACAAGAAGAGATATGGAAACGTTCTGGCCGCTATGATGGTTATATTCAAGAAGGTGTTATGATGACATCAAAAACAGAAAGAGGAAATTATTGCTTAGCACCAACGGCAGAAGAAGCCATCACGGTATTTGTTGAAAACAGAATTACATCTCACAAGCAATTACCAGTTGCTTATTATCAAATTGGGGCCAAATTCAGAAATGAAATTCGAAATAGAGGTTATCTATTAAGAGGCAAAGAATTTTTGATGTTTGATTTGTATACATTTGATAAAGATGAAAAATCAATGATTGAAACCTATCAAAAAGTAAGAGAAGCATATTTTAGAATCTTCAATGAAATGCAATTAAAAGTGGTAGCAGTTGCAGCTGATAATGGAGCAATTGGCGGTAAAAATTCAGAAGAAATAATGGTATTATCTCGTATAGGCGAAGATACGATTTTATACAATCCTAATACCCAACAGGGCTTAAACACAGAAGTGCTAGAGAAAGAAAATGCAAAAGAATATTTAAAAGAAAGCCACGGCATTGACAATATCGAAGATTTCCATGAAGAAAAAGCAGTAGAATTGGGTCATATATTTGCTTTGGGAACCAAATATTCTGAAACCATGAACATTCATTTTATCGACCAAGAAAACAAACCACAACCATTTTATATGGGATGTTATGGTATTGGTGTTAGCCGTGTTTTAGGATTGATTTATGAAAACAATATCATCCAAGAAAATGGAAAAGTAGTTGGTTATTCTCTACCATTATCTGTTACACCTTATTATTTATACATTATTAGTAATGAAAAAAATGTGGAAAGAGCAGAGCAATTATATGAAATTTTGACGAAAAAAAATATAGAAGTTATCATAGATGATGTAAAAGGAAGCATCGGAGAAAAAATTCGCAATGCTAAAATACTTGGTATTCCATACATTGCCATTTTAGGAAACAATACTCCAGAAGACAGTGTCGAAATTGAAAAAACAAAAGACGGAACCAAAAAATTATTTGATTTAGATACGTTTATGGAAGAAATCGAAAACATGAAGATTACTCATAAGGATATGTTATAAAAAAAGTAAATGAGCGAGAAAAAACTGGATATTCACTATCCAGTTTTTTTATGCTCTTTTACTTTTTTGTTTTGCTCATAGAATATCCTAAACATAGTAAAGCAGCCCATACGAAAACAATAATAGCAATTAAAATATAAGGGTTGATACCATAGTTATAGAAAATATGAGTGATAAATAAAACTAAAGCTAAAGTCAACAAAGAATCTACAATTCTATTTTTTAAAGATAGGTTAATGGTACACATTAACAAGAAGGCCAACATACTTAGAACAAATCCAAAGATGGTCATTAAAAGCATTTGACCAACAGCTTGGTGATAACAAGTTCCAAAAAATCCTGATACATTTAAAATGAAATAGATTAGTAAATTCATTAAAAATGGAATGACAATAAATAAAGTACCAGCAATAACATTTGTAGAGAACAAATGATTAGCTCCAATATTATTGTTATCTACCTTTTGTTTTGTACTGTAATTTCCCATTAACAAAGCTAGTATAATTGGCAAAACACAGGCAAGTAAAAATGTGATGAAATTCAAAAGTTGAACACCAATGAAATTGTAACGAATATAAGAAATAACATCAACATCTGTAGCACCTGTTGTTACAATAGCAGTATTAGCTAGATTGTTAAATAAAATAAACAAAGCAAAAACTGCAACAACAAAAATAAAAAGCATGGGAATGTAGTATTTTTGATACTTTTTTAATAAATCTTTTACGAATACTTCTTTTTCCATTGTTTTTTCATCCTTTCTTTAGTATGATAAAGGTAAATTAAATACATTTACTTTTCAAACATATTATTTCATAATGTCACAATTTTTGCAATAGGAAATGTAGAATAAATTTGGAAAAATAATTTTGGGAGGTCATTGTCATGAAAAAAGGCAAAATCATTGTTGTAGAAGGAACAGACGGAAGTGGAAAAAACACGCAAGTAAATTTATTAAGGGAGAATTTAGAAAAAAAGTATGAAAAGGTCAGAAGTATATCTTTTCCATATTATGATAGTCCATCTTCTGGTCTTATCAAAATGTATTTAGAAGGAGAATTTGGAACAGATGCCATGGCGGTTAGTCCCTATGTTGCTTCAACTTTTTATGCAGCCGATCGTTATGCTGCGTATAAAACAGATTTTGGTGAATTTTATAGACAAGGAGGAATTTTAATAGCCGATCGTTATGTAAGCTCTAATATGCTACATCAGGCAAGTAAAATTGATAATTTTGAAGAAAGAAAAAAATTCTTAGATTGGTTATACGATTTGGAATACCATATTTACCAAATACCAGAACCGGATCAGGTATTTTTCTTAAATATGCCATTGGAATATTCTAGTCAATTATTGAGCCATCGTGCCAAAAAATTTGATACGACAAAGGATGATATTCACGAAAGTAACCAAGCCTATATGAAAAAGTCTTATCAAACAGCATGCGAATTATGCAAAGAATGTGGATGGGAAGAAATTCACTGTGTAAAAAATGGAGCCATTCGTACCATCGAAGATATCCAACAAGAGCTAGAAAATAAAGTGGAAAAATTGCTTTAAATGAAACGTATCGACAGTTCGGTCAACCTGACTTGAAAGACAAAAAATAGAAGGATTTCAAGAAAAACTGTCGAATATAATAAAAAGAGGTTGAAAGATGATTCGATATAGTGAAGAAATAATTGAAGAAGTGAGAAATGCCAATGATATTGTTGATGTAATTTCACAATATGTCGTCTTAAAAAGAAGTGGGAGAAATTTTTTTGGATTGTGTCCTTTCCATAAAGAAAAATCACCTTCTTTTTCTGTTTCTCCAGATAAGCAAATATTTCATTGCTTTGGCTGTGGTGTTGGAGGAAATGTGATTCATTTTGTCAGCAAGATCGAAGGCACTAATTTTATAGAAACGATGCAGATGCTTGCGGAAAGAGCCAATGTAACATTGCCACAACTAGAAAGCACAGAAAACGATGAAACACTCGTGTTAAAACAGAAATTATATCAGATCAATGAAATAGCGGCAAAATTTTATCATGATTTATTATATCAACCAGAATCTAAATTAGCACAAGAATACGTCAAAAAAAGAAAATTAGACAACCAAACCTTACAAAATTTTTTGATAGGATATGCAGGAACACAAAATCAACTGTATACATATCTACGAGAAAAAGGTTTTACAGAAAATGAGATAATGAAATCCAATTTGATTTATAAAACGAAAAATGGAAATTATTTGGATCGCTTTCGTAATCGACTGATTTTTCCGATTCAAGACATAAAAAATAGAGTCATAGCATTTGGAGGAAGGGTATTAGACAATTCATTGCCCAAATACATTAACTCGCCAGAAGGCTTGATTTATTCTAAGGGACGACATTTGTATGGCTTAAATGTCGCCAAAAAGTATGCCTTGGATAAAATTATTATCGTGGAAGGTTATATGGATTGTGTTTCCCTACACCAAAGGGGAGTCCATAATGTGGTGGCATCTTTGGGAACAGCTTTGACAGAAGCACAGGGACGTTTGCTTCGTCGTTATGGTGGACAAGTTGTTATTGGATATGACGAAGACGGAGCAGGACAAAATGCAACGATGCGAGGACTTGAAATTTTGAACAACTTAGGATGTGATCTTAGAATTTTACAATGGGATGGAGCAAAAGATCCAGATGAATATGTTATCAAATATGGTAGTGGCAGATTCAACAGGCAAGTTGACCAGGCCATATCCCTCGTAGAATTTAAAATTAAGAATTTGAAAAAAACGATGAACTTAGAAAATGTGAATGATAAAATCAAATTTTTAATGGAGATTGCTAAAATTATTTCAAACATTGATAACAAAATGGAACAAGAGATTTATATTGACAAAATATCACAAGAATACAATATTAGCAAAGAAGCAATTTATTCACAAATCAATAAACTGCTTTATGCCAATATGGCAGGAAGCAAAACATTGGAAGTAAAAAAAGTGAACCGTGTTAGCATTCATCAGGAAAAGATAAGAAAACAAGAGCAAATTTTGGAAAGTGATCAAAAAAGAGAAAAAATACTAATCTGGTTGTTGATTCACGATCCGCAAAAGACTTACCAAGCTGTAAAAGATGTGATTCCTGTACAAACTATAAAAATCGAAAAAAATCGAGAGATTATAAAAAAATTGTATGAAGAATACGAAAAAGGAAATAGTAATATTAGTCAAATACTCGATACGTTTGAGCAAGATGTTGTGGATTATTTGACTGGTATTATGGCAGAAAACCTGGAAATCACAGATATAAATAAAGGAATTCGAGAAATTTTGACTAATTTCCAAAAAAGTCAGTTATATGCCAAAAAGAAAGAAATTTTACAAAAACTTGAACAAGAAGGCTTATCAGAAGAAGAAAGTCAAAACCTTGAGCAAGAGTTAACGCAGGTAATTTATCAAATATCCAAATTAAAATAGGAGGTACCAAATGGAAAAAAAAGAACAAGATAAAACATTAACACAAGAAGAAATTGATAAAATTGTAAAAAAGGCCAAAGAAAATGGGAAAATAACCTATGGTGAATTGGCAAATGAACTAGCAGATGTCAACCCAAAAGAAATAGATAAGGTATTTGATGCTTTTGAAAAAAGTGGTATTACGGTTATGAAAGATGAAATGGATGATGAAGAGCCAGAACTAGAGGATTTGGAAGATGTTGAAGACATACCACTAGAAGATATCAATGAAAGCGTGGCAGAAAGCACGAATGTGGATGATCCTGTCCGTATGTATTTACGCGAAATTGGAAAGATTCCATTACTATCTTATGAAGAAGAATTGGATTTAGCCAAAAGAATTTTACAAGGGGATGAAGAAGCAAAACAAAAATTAGCAGAATCTAATTTAAGATTAGTAGTTAGTATTGCGAAAAAATACGTAGGTAGAGGTATGCTGTTTTTGGATTTAATTCAAGAAGGAAATATGGGATTGATCAAAGCAGTAGAAAAATTTGATTATACCAAAGGATATAAATTCAGTACGTATGCAACTTGGTGGATTCGTCAGGCTATTACAAGAGCCATTGCTGACCAAGCAAGAACGATTCGTATTCCAGTTCACATGGTAGAAACCATCAATAAATTGATTCGTACCTCTCGTCACCTAT
Source organism: uncultured Clostridium sp. (assembly GCA_945874585.1). Classification (GTDB taxonomy): domain Bacteria; phylum Bacillota; class Clostridia; order TANB77; family CAG-508; genus CAMCHB01. Next base: position 6,765 of record CAMCHB010000003.1, read on the forward strand.
TACAACAAATGGGTAGAGAACCAACGCCAGAAGAATTAGCTAAAGAGTTGGAAATGCCAGTGGAAAAGGTAATGGAAATTCAAAAAATTGCACAAGACCCTGTTTCATTGGAAACTCCGATTGGAGAAGAAGATGATAGCCATTTAGGCGATTTTATACAAGATGAAGATTCTCCAGCACCACATGATTCAGCTGCGTATACATTATTAAAAGAACAATTGGAAGAAGTTATGAACACATTAACTCCAAGGGAAGCAAAAGTTTTGAAACTTCGTTTTGGATTGGAAGATGGAAAAGCAAGAACACTTGAAGAAGTAGGAAAAGAATTCATGGTAACAAGAGAAAGAATTCGTCAAATCGAAGCAAAAGCACTTAGAAAGTTAAGACATCCTAGTAGAAGCAAGCGCTTGAAAGATTATATGAGCTAAAACTTGCAATTCATTCGATTTTATGGTAAACTGTAAAGGAATGTTATGGTAAAACAAAAAAGAGAATGCGAGGTGAATTTCTTAAAATCTTTAAGAAAGAAATATGGAAAAAGTAAAAGAAAGAGAAGAGAATAAAAAAGGAAAAAAGAAATTAGGTTTTTTAGAGGCTTTTAAAAATACATTTAGTGCTATGTTTGAGGAAGAGCAAAGCCAAGAAGAAATTGAAAAAGAGATTAAAGCAATGAATATGACAACTCTACAAGAGGGATCTGATTATATTGTCAAAAATAAAAAGCCAGTACAACAGGAAAATAAAGAAAAAAAGACAACTAGGAAAAGAGTTTCTACGAAAAGTAAAAATCAGTCTCCCAATTATCCTAGGAAAAAAAGAGAAGATTTAGAAATTGGAGAATAAATGTTAATCATATCATAGGAAAGAATGCTTTCCTATGATATCCTTATGCAAAAAAATGAGGATATTTCTAAAATCATCTTGACAAAGATGACAATTATCAGTATAATACTAATGTTCTATATGGCGAAGTAGCTCAGTTGGCTAGAGCACACGGTTCATACCCGTGGTGTCGAGAGTTCGAATCTCCCCTTCGCTACCAAAAAAATAAACAAGAAAAAATAACCTGTATCTAATGATACAGGTTATTTTATTAAAAAAGTGAAAGCAATTCATATGTTTTGTGCAAGATTACGCCTAAACAATTGTATAAAAAAAGCAAAAAAGTATTAAAAAAATAAGTTAATATAAGTATGAGTTGTGCCCAAGAAACTTTCGAAGCCTTGGTTTATTTTTTATAAAAGGAAGAAAGATTCTATTTTTTCTTATTTTCCTTTTTATTTGAAGATTTGCTTTTGGGAATTACAACTTTCTTCTTTTTGGATTTCATTTTTGGTTGCATGGGAATAATATAATTGGATACAGGTGACATATTGATACCAGATCCATCGCCTTCTACAATTTCTAATTTGTCAGCATGATTTTCATTATCAGACATGTGCTCTCATCCTTTCTTTCATAGAATACTTCTTGCATATAGTATAGCATATTCTAGCGAAAGGTGTCAAAAAGATTGACACAGAAGGGAATAAGTGTCATAATAGAAGGCATATAAAGGGTGAGAAAGTATGGATATTAAAGAACAAAAAGCAATCATAGAGGCTATGCTGTTTGCAAGTGGCAGAGCAATTAAGATAGAAGAATTTATGGCTGCCCTTGAATTGCCAAGAAAAGAAACGGAACTCATTTTGCAACAAATGCGTTTGGCATATGAAGAAAAAGATAGAGGATTGCAAATTATAAAAGTGGATAACACTTATCAAATGTGTACCAAACCAGCATATTATGATATCATTTATTCCTTATTAGATACCAGAAAAAAACCAAATCTAACCAATGCAAATTTAGAAGTGTTGTCTATTATTGCGTATAATCCACGTATTACAAGAGCAGAAATTGATTCCATTCGAGGAGTATCATCTGATGGAGTTATTTATAAATTATTAGATTATGGCTTAATTGAAAGCGCAGGCAAAATCGATGCACCAGGCAAACCAATGTCTTATCGTACAACCGATCAATTTTTAAAATTATTTGGATATTCTTCTTTAGAGGAATTGCCAGAATTGCCACGTATAACGGAAGAACAAATGGAAATTAAAATGACAGAAAAGGAGCAGGTAGAAAAAAATGAAGAACAAATACAGAACGCATAATTGTGGAGAATTAAATAAGCAAAATATAGGCGAAATGGTTCGCTTAGCCGGATGGGTACAAAGAGTCAGAAATTTGGGTAAAATGCAATTTATCGATCTTCGTGATGAAGCTGGTATTACACAGCTTGTTATCAATGCAGAGGAAACTTTACAAAAGGCTATGAAAGACGTTACAACAGAATGTACCATATCTGCCTATGGAAAAGTTGTGGAAAGAGCTAGTAAAAATCCCAAGATTTCCACAGGAGAAATTGAAATAGAAGTAAAAGAATTAGAAGTTCTAGGAAAATGCAAAAATGTTTTGCCATTTGAAGTTAACTCAGACAAAAACGAAGCAAGAGAAGATTTACGTTTAGAATATCGTTTCTTAGATTTACGAAATGAAAAATTACACCAAAATATTGTATTACGATCTGAGATTTTACATACAATACGTGAAGAAATGAGAAACCTTCATTTCACAGAAGTGCAAACTCCCATTTTGGCCAATTCTTCTCCAGAAGGAGCACGAGATTTCTTAGTCCCAAGTCGTTTGCATCCAGGTGAATTTTATGCTTTACCACAAGCACCACAGCAATTTAAACAATTGTTAATGGTGTCAGGATTTAATCGCTATTATCAAATAGCACCATGTTTTCGTGATGAAGATCCAAGAGCAGATCGTTCCCCAGGTGAATTTTATCAAATGGATTTTGAGATGGCTTTTGCAGAACAAGAAGATGTATTTGAAGTTATGGAAACCGTAATACCACACATTTTTGAAAAACATGCTAGTTGGAAAACGAGTCCTGCACCATTTACGCGTATTCCGTATCGTGAAGCCATGGAAAAATACGGAACCGATAAACCAGATTTGCGTAATCCATTAGTGATTGTTGATGTAACAGAAACAATGCATAAAATGGAATTTAGAGGATTTGCAGGCAAAACAGTGAAAGCAATTTGTGTCAAAAATGGAGCACAAAACAGTCGTAAATTCTTTGATCATATGGTAGAATATGCAGTAGAAGAATTAGGTGCTGGAGGATTGGCTTGGATCAAATGTGATGAAACCAGTAAATTATCTGGTTCCATTGCAAAATTTGTGACAGAAGTAGTGCAAGAACAATTAACCAAACAATTGGATATGCAACCAAATGATGCTGTCTTTTTCTTAGCAGATGACACCAAAAAAGTCATCAAAATGGCAGGAGAATTACGAATGGAATTGGGTAGACGTTTGGATTTATTAGAAAAAGATATCTATCGATTCTGCTGGATTGTAGATTTCCCAATGTATGAATTATCAGATGAAGGAGAAATCGACTTTTGCCACAATCCATTTTCAATGCCACAAGGTGGAATGAAAGCTTTGGAGGAAAAGAATCCATTAGATGTATATGCGTACCAATACGATTTGGTTTGCAATGGGTATGAGCTTGCATCTGGGGCTGTACGTAATCACGATCCAGAACTAATGGTAAAAGTATTCGAAATAGCGGGTTACCAACGTGAAGACGTAGAGAATCGTTTTGGGGCATTGTTCCATGCATTTCAATATGGTGCACCACCACATGCTGGAGCAGCACCTGGTATTGATCGTATGATCATGTTAATTGAACACGAAGACAACATTCGAAATGTTATTGCATTTCCAAAAAACAAAAAGGCGAGAGATTTGCTTATGAGAGCACCATCGCGCGTGGATGAAAAACAATTAAAAGATGTTCATATCAAAATTGATTTGGAGACAAAATAAAAATAAACCAAAGAAGGAGAAGAAAAAATGATGCAAGAAAAAGGAATTACTCTAGTCAGTTTAACCGTATATGTGGTTGGCTTTTCCATTGTCATTGGAATTGTAGCGGTTATCCTATCGTTCATTCAAAAAAACGTAATTGAAATGGGCGAAACAACGGATACAGTCGCTGAATATAGCAATTTTAATCTTGCTTTTGTAGAAGATATGAAAACACCAGGTAATGATGTGACAGAAGTAACCGATTCAAAAGTAGTTTTTAGCAATGGAAATCAATACACTTTTCAACAGGGAAAAATCTATAAAAACAAGGCGATGATTTCAAACTATGTCAAAAGTTGTCATTTTAGTTTAAATACAGTGGATTACAAAAAAATTATTACAGTACAGATAACCATTGGAAAAGGTCAAACCATTACCAAAAATATAGATTATGTTTTAACAACCAATGAATAAAAAGGAGGATGCCAAAATGAAACAAGAAAAATCATGCGGATGTATTGTAATTGATCATCATCAAGTCCTATTGATTCAACAGGTACAGGGCCATATTGGTTTCCCAAAAGGACATGTGGAAGCAGGCGAAAGCGAGCAGGAAACAGCTATTCGAGAGACCAGAGAAGAAACCAATTTAGAGGTGCAAATTATAGGGGATAATCGTTATCAAGAACAATACAGCCCAGAAGAAGGAATTGTGAAAGATGTTGTTTATTTCCTTGCCCAAAAAGTGGGAGGATTTGAAAAACGACAGGAAGAAGAAGTTTCTAAGATCATGTGGGTAGATTTAGAAGATGCAGAAGATTATATTACATTCGATGGCTCAAAACGTATTTTGAGAAAAGTAACTGCTGATTTACGAAATAGAAAATCAAAATAAATTAAAAACGATTGTTTTAGAAGAAATTCTAAGACAGTCGTTTTTTTTCTTTTTTAGAAAAAAGGAGCAAGGCTTAATGAACCAATAGATTTTAACAATTGTTCCTTAAAAGACTAGGGAAATAAGAAATTGCTCCTTTTAGAAAACAAAATGTGACAAAAGGTATTGGTAATTGTGAAGAAAATATCATGAAAATGTAATAAAATGTGAAAATAAAGCTTGCGTACAAGGGAAAAAACATGCTGATAAAAGGAGGAAAAAATACATCTTGAAAATCTATTTTAAGATAGCTAATATAGAAATAAGAATATTAGATAAAAAGAGTGAGTTATGGGAAGCAAAAGACAGCAAAACCATAAAAAATATGAGGAGTAAAAAGCATGGATAAAACAAAAGATTTGGGAAAGAGAATATTGATTTACACGGTTCTGATCAGCTTATTGTGGCCATCTATTACACCACTAGCCAGTGGCTTTGTAACATGGGCTGAAGCGGCACAGCAAACCAATATGACAATTCAACAAGAGATTTTGAAATACATACCATATGCAGAGAATGAGACAGAGCAAGGAGTTGTTTTGCAGGCAGAGGTGAAGGCTGAAGCCAAAGACCTACAAGAAAGTAGCAAATGGGAAATGATAATTGCAAATCCAAGTTATGCAGGCATTGCACCAACCAAGGTGACAATTTTTCAAGACCAAAAAGAAATGTCACAAGATAGTAAGCAAGATAGCTATTACACGGTTGATGAGAAAACTAATACTAGCTTGATACAGCAGAAATTAAATGGGCAACAAAGTATTAGTCAAACCTATGTGGTGACTTGGAAATACCCAAAAGAGGCATATGAAAAATATTTACAGACGACACATGTAAATGATTACGAAGATGGCACCATTACCAAAATTGAAAAAGACGAGCAAACAGGGGAAACATGGGTTTATGTCGATTTTGCTTGGGATGGACAAGGTGAAAAACCAGCCAACAAAGTGAAAATGGATCCAATCTCAATTGCATTGAATGTGCAATGGGGCATTACGCAAAAAGGTGGCACGATTACCCAAGAAGATGCTGTACAAAAACAAATGGATGTAAGCATTTCAGACTTTGTCAAAGATCAGATGAACTATCAACCAAATGAAATGAGCAAAGGAAAATTGTATAGCAAGCAAGAGATTCATTACCAGGTAGAACACACCATCAATGTGACAAAACACGATTTGATTCATAACATGACATTAGAAGATAATACACAAAATTGGATCAAAGAAACAGGTGATTCTTTAACAGCAGGAAGTTTATATGAAAGCACAAGTGTGGATAAGCAATCATTTGATCAAATACTAGGCGAAAATGGAAAAATACAAATAACCGATCAAAATGATCAAGAGATAGCTTGTATAACAAAGGATACCAATATGGATGCACAAGGCAATTACCAAATTACCTATCCAGATGCTACAGAAATAATCAAAATGAAAATGAGTGAAATACAAAAAGATGGCTTTTTGAAAATAGTAAATCAGAAAAAACTAAAACAAGAAGACAGCTATACCACAAGTGATAAACAGGCTTTTACCCAATTAAAAACCATCGCAACTGTGCAATATACAGATGCTAATAACAAAGCCAATTTCGTACATGAAAGTGCCAATATGGAATGGCTGGAAACCAAAACAACAGCACACATGAGCTTAAGCACCAATACTTTATCAGCGGATGAGATCAATCAAAATGTAGAATGTAAAATTGAACTAAACAATAATCAAGAAATGAGTGACTTGTGGAGCAATCCTCAGTTCTTTGTTGAATTTCCAGTTGAAGTAGAAAAAGTCGTTTTGAACAAAGCCGACGTTTTATATGGTGATGATTTAAAACTAGCTCAAACCGATATTTTAGACAAAGATGGCAAAAAAGTGATAAGAGTCATGTTATCTGGCAAGCAAAAAAATTATTTAGCTGATCAAATGACAGGTGGAACCACTCTAATTTTGAATATGAATTTGAAATTAAAAGAACTAACACCGACCAAGTCAAACAATGAAGTAACATTGTATTATTATAATGAAAGTTATACGCATTACGAAAATGAAATGGATTTACCTTATCAAACAGAATATAAAGTGGGAAGTGAAAAAAAGACTTTTAATTATGTAACACAAATTGCTTTTAAAACCATACAAACCATTTCCAATTTCGATGATAATGGAACTGTATTGAATTCCAATGAAGGAGCTGGTAACGGAAAAATCTCTATTTTGTCACCAGAACGAGTTGCTCAAAATCAAATTACCGTTATGAATAACACGGGAAATACCAATACCAATATCAAAATCATGGGGCGTGTTGCATGGAAGGGAAATCAATCCATTTTAACAGGAGAGGATTTGCAATCTACTTTTTCTATTCCGTTGTTTAGTATTATTAAAATGACAGGTGATAGTGCAAAAACGTACCAGGTTTATTATAGTAACAATGGAACAGCAGATAGTGATTTGAGTAAAATGGAAAATGGTTGGACGACCAAACCAGAGAATATGAGTCAGGTAAAATCTTTTCTTATCACGATGGATCAAATGGACCAAGGGGAAGTTTGTCAATTTGTATATAGTACACATATCCCAGCCATGTTAGAGCATGAAGAAACTGCTTATGAAGATGTGGTTACAACATATGAAAACAACACCGGAGCAGGAAAAGTGACCGATGTTTCAAGGGCTAATCGATTGGGATTAACCACTGGCATAGGAGCCCGTATGAATATTCAATTGGATGCAGATATTCCACAAGGTGAAAAAGTAACAGAAGGACAAAAAATCACTTATCAGATTACCTTACGAAATACAGGGGGGCAAACTGCTAAAAATGTAGTGGTGAAAAACAAAATTCCAAACGGAACCAGTTATGTACAAGAAACAAAAGTAGAAAATGAATTAGAAACCTATCATAAATATACGTACTATTCATCTTCTAATGAGATGGAATGGAAGTTAGGCGATATAGGCCCAAACGAAACCAAAGTATTAAATTATACCGTGGTAGTGGATCCTATTCCTAGTATTTTAGAATATTATGGAGGACAAGAAGGCTTTACGGAAGAAGATGGACATTATTATATTGTCAAAAAAGATCCTAAAACAGGTGAGATGCAAAAAACAGAGATAACAGATATTCCAACTATTATTATTCAAAACTCTGCTCGTTTAACAGCTGACAATATGGATAAAGAATTGGTATCCAATGAAAATAAACACGAAGTGAACAAATCTTATTTTTCACTTTCAGAAGAGTCATCACAAGCCAAATCACTTCCATTGGAAGAAGGAGAAAGCTATACCTATACCATTATTGTCGAAAATAAACGTGATTTAACTTGCAAAAATTTAACCGTTACCAAAACTTTACCAGAAGGTGTTACCTATGAAGAAGCAAAAGTATTAGAAGGGGAAGGACAAGTTCAGTATGATGCACAAACAAGAACCGTAACCATTACACGAGGTGAATTTCAGGGCAATAGTGCCATAGAAATTCAAATTCAGGTAAAGGCGGATACTATTTCAGCAGATACACCAAGCAAGAAAATCAAATCCAATTCTAAAATTTGGGCAGATGGAATACCAGCCAACACAACCAATATGGTAACAAACACGATTACAAAAGCTAAAGTAACAGCAAGTATCGAAGCGGATGTGAAACAAAAATACGTGTATCCAGGTGATTACATTACATACACCATTTCAGTAAAAAATGAAAATCCAGGTAATATTTCTAATCTCAATATCCAGAATACGATACCAGATGGTACCAAATTTATCAGTGGATCTTATCGTAAAAATGGATACGATTATCAGATTTTGGGAAATGGTAGTCAAGACTATAGTGTACAAACCAATCTAGGACAAGAAGAAATTGTGTTGACAATTAAAGTACAGGTAGAAATACCAAGTAGTCAAGAAAAAGAAATTAACTTAGAAGATGTAGCAAAAATGCAAGGAAAATATTTCCCAGAAACACAAATTGGAAAGGTAAAACACACTATTTTAAATGAAAACACGACACCAGATGACCCAAGTAAGCCAACTGATCCAAATGATCCAAGCAAACCAAATCAAGGGGGAAAGGGAGAAAAAGGAGAAGATGGCGTCATTCGTTACTGTATACAAGGTGTGGCATGGGAAGATACCAATCAAGATGGACAACGTCAAGAAGACGAAAAAATGCTTTCTGGTATACAAGTGTATTTGTTAAAAGAGGATGGAACCATTGCAAAAGATTACCAAACAGGTGAAAACAAAACAGCTACAACAGACAAAGAGGGAAATTATTTATTTAGAAATGTAGAAGTTGGTAAATACATGGTCGTTTTTGTGTACGATGAAAAAGAATATGCCATTACCCAATACCAGGTTTCTGGAGTTAGCAATGATCGTAATTCCGATGCCATCGAGAAGGAAATTACCATGCAATCGAAAAAGATAAATGCTGGTGTGACCGATTTTATCTCGGTACAAGATCGTGGTATGTATAGCATTGATATAGGATTATACAAAAATCCAAAATTCAATTTGGGTTTACAAGCTGGTATTACCAACATTACTGTAACCACCAAAAGTGGAACCACGAAGCAAAGTTATTCTAACAGTGTACTAGCGAAAAAAGAAATTAGAAGCAAGGAAATTAAGGGTGCAGAAGTGGTAGTAGAATATACCTTAACCATTACCAACAACAGTGATGTAGCAGGTAGTGTGTCTGAAATGACGGCACAAATTCCAGAAGGATTTACCTTTGCTTCTGATTACAATCAACAGTGGTATGAGGGAAAAGACAAGAAATTGTATTGTATAGCACTAGCAGATCAAATGATACAACCAGGTCAAAGCCAAACCTTGACTTTAAACTTAGTGAAAAAAATGAACGATAGCAACACCGGTCAGTTTGATGCGCAATTTAAGATTAGCAAAACCTTTAATGCCAAGGGACTAGAAGAACAAAATACAGAAGATAACACAGTGAAAGTAACAGGCTTACTTTCTGTAGCAACTGGTCAAGTACCACTTTATGTAGGAGGTGCGATTGCTTTATTGTTATTCATAGCTGGCGGAATTTATACGATTCGTTTTCTAAAAACAAGACCAAAAAAGGAAAAGAGGTGGAAATAGAGTGAAAATCAGAAAAAGTCTAGGAATTGTATTGATGTGTTTCTTTTTATGGATGAATCAAATTAGTTATGCCAGAGAAGATTTAGACCATGTCAATGTCTTGCAAGAAAAACAAAATCAGATACAAACAGAGCAAAATGTGCGAGCTTCCGGAAGAGAAAGTGGAAGAAGCACGGGAGATGATGGAACCAATTATCCGATTCAACTAAGCAACAACTATCATTATGGAGAACAAAAAATTTCTTTGGAATGGACAGGTGTTTCAGATGGGACTAGTTTAGTAGACAAAGCTAAAGTAGGCGATTATATTGATTATTCCATTGATGAACAAACTTTGGAAGATAATTTAAAGGCACTTCCTAGACGTATTCGAAATAGTACTGATCTTACCTTAAATCGAACTAAATGGAAAGTGTTAAGAAACGATGGAAAAACCATTGAAATTATAAGTACAAATCCAGTAGCAAGAACACAGGTATCTGGACAAGATTATGGTTGGTATGAGGCAAATCCTTATGGAATTGGCGATTACGAAGGAGACCATGGAGGCTATGGATACTACTATCAATTAAACCAAATTGCCAATAGCTTTTCTGACAAGAATTTTGTTCAAAAAGCAAGGCCACTTGATTTCAAAGACTTAGATCGTAGTCAAGAATTGGTTCAATTGCAAAAATATTTAGGACAAGAAGATGCTGAACAAATCAACATTATAATACGAGAAGGAGGATTTGATGAAATAACAGATACTCAAAAACATGGAGATTTTTTGGGCATTGATGGTCATCGTAACTATGATGCTGTTGTAGGAAATATGGATGATCCAGAAGAAATTTATACAGATGATAGTACCTTTTTCTTACCAAATTATTATAATACTGAAATTTCAGCTAAAAAGGGAAAAACCGATATCTTAAATGCCGTGTATTATGTTGATGGACAAGAAATTAAATTACACCGTACCTACCCCAAAGGAAAAAGCATGACAGCTGGAATTAAGGTGATTCTTACTTTAAAAGATGGCCTTTATCAAATTGGTGGAGATGGTAGTTACCAAAATCCTTGGAAAATGGGAACCAATCCGAAGGGGGCAACTTATACTGTATATCAAAAAGTAGAAAATGGATCATACGAAGAAAAAACAAAGACAGATAAACAAAATATTATTTTAACACAAGCCGATGGACTTTATGATATGGCAGCACCAGATCGACCAAATGCAGAATTGCATTTAATCCGTGGGGATAGCTGGAATTTGCGTTTGGATGTAAAAGCAGGTGATAATGGAACACAATATTTTCACCAAGTAGTAGCTAAGACAGCCAAGGGAGAATTGATTTCTAATGAAACCACCAGTGTTATTGCAACAGGAGTAGCGGGATTTTCTTATGCGATTAACAATGATCCTAATTTTGATCCTGGCAATGATATAAATTATCAAGTGGATGGCTGGGCAAAAGTAGACAGAACACTGGTGAATAAAGGAAATTATATTCATATCAAAACAATTGATTATGTGGGAAATGAAAGCGATATTTTACATATGCCACTTAATTTTGAATTCCGTGATTTAAACTTGTTTAAAACTTACCAAGAAGCTTCTGATTTCGATGATTATGGAATTGCACATACCCCTGGATGGAATTATGTCAATATTGATTGGAATCCTATTCACGAAGGAGAAGGAACGGTTATCGTAGGAGATATTCCTGAAATTTGCTTTGTCATTGACCGTTCAGGAAGTATGAGTGGGAAAAGATTAAGTCAGGTAAAAAATGGTGCCACGGTTTTAATCAACAAATTATTTGACAAATATCCTACCATTAAAATGAGTGTGGTAACATTTGAAACTAGAGTTCAAACTTTATTGGTTTCATCCAATGATCGTAATCAACTAATCAATACAATCAATAATATCGAAACTGATGATATGACAAATGCTGGAGGGGGAATTCAAAGAGGAACTGACTTATTATTAAATTCTACGCAAGCCAATCGAATTCTGCTTTGTATGACAGATGGATATTCCAATGAAGGCCCAAATCCTAATGATATGATTGATCGTGCCAAACAAAATGGTATCAAAGTGATTAGTATGTTAATTGACACATCGGCTGGAGGACAATTTACCAACAGTGATGCCATGTATCAGGTATCTAGCTCTCAAGTTTATGATACCATTGCCAAAGATTTCTTTACACAAATTGAGGAAGTCATTGTATCAAAATACAATGCCTATCGTGATGAAGCAGGTGTAAACCAATACCAATTGGTAAAAAAAGAAACAACGGATGTAAATTATGGAGATGGGGAAGCCACTGATAAAGCAGGCCCAAACCGCCCAATTGTAACGTTGTCTGATACAGGAGATCATAGTGGAAAGATACAAATGAAAGTGTGGGCAGAAGATCGTGGAACATCTTATGAATTTTATGTTCAGTTGGTACATTCTAGGACCCAGAAAGAGTTGACCTCTAACCCAACGGTGCAAGAAGTAAAAACAGGGGTAAGAGGCTATGCTTGGACAGTGGATGATAATCCAACCACAGATCCTGGAGGTAACATACGAGATTTACAATTAACCTTTGGACCAGAATCTGTTGGCAAATGGCTACACATTCGTGCTGTTGACTGGGCTGGCAATTGGGGTGATGTTTGTCACGTTCGCATTGAAACCAGTCGCTATATCCCATGGGAAGATTTAAATTCAAAGAAAGAATTATTCTGTGTACAACATGGGCAAACCATTCCAGCTAGAGAAGATGGTACTCATTTGAATGCAAAAGTAGTAGCGGGAAGCGGAAAATATAAAATCGATGAAGTGGTTGCCGATCCAAAAACTGGTGACCGTATTGGTACCAGATTTGTGGAAGGTACGACACAAAATGTGTATGGAACACAAGATATTTATAGTTATTCCTTAGGAAAATATCACATTTCACCAGATACACCACCAAAAAGACCAGGAAAAGAAGGAAATGCAACAGACCAAGAAGCCTATATTTTAAATTATTATCAACAAAATAATAGTTTGGAATCGTTTGTTCAAAAAGCAATGTATGCTACCGAAATTAGTAAAGGCAATGTAACATGGAATTGGGAATCTACCTTGGAAAGTGAAGCATTGTTAGCAGAGGCAAATGCATATGCTGCGTACAAACAAAAGGGATATGAATTTTCTAATGTGAAAATGAATTCAGAAGTGTTAACCGATGAAGATTACCAAGATGTTTATTTAGGACCATTTGTTTTAAAATATGAACCTCAAGCCTTTAAAAATGGTAATCGAGAAGTATATTTTGCTAGCATTGTGAGAATGAAGGTCTATGACCAAAATGACCAAGTAATAGCAGAATTTGACCAAAACGGAAACAATATAGGAAAGGTAAAGGCTGAAATTATTTACAGCAAAACCACAATCCCAGAAAAAAGAAAAGAAGCCATGTTTACCAAAGAAAAATACAAATTCCCGGTAGGAGATGAAGAATTTTATATCAAATTCTACCATTCTGATGCGTTAGACCAAGTAAGCAAAATCAATAAGGTGGAGTTTATTCACAACGAATACAATGCAGATGCTCAATACAATGTGATGGTAGGAACCTATAACAAGGTAAAATGGACACCAAATCGTATTACCCAATACGATAAAGATGTGTTATGGTGCCACGAAACAGATAATGGTTACAATACTTGTATTCATGGTAAAAATTATAGCCATATTGTAGGATGTTATTTTTACTTAACAGCAACGGTTTACCAATCTTATCGAGATATTCCATCTCAGAAATTGATTGATGTATTATGGGCTAAAAATAATACGGAAACCAAAATTCAAACCTTAACCAAAGGTTCTGGAAACGATGATCCAAATTATCCTCCAGATCCAGGGAAAAAGGATGATGAAACAAATGATGAGTGGAAATTGAAAATGAACATATCTGGAAACATTTGGAACGATGGCATGGAAGACCAAAATAATGGCCTAAAAGAAAAAGGAGAGACAGGTATTGAAAAAGTCAAAGTAAATTTATATCAAGTTGATAAAAATAACAAAAGAACAGGTAAAAATTATACAACTTATTCCGATGCAGTTGGTAATTACCAATTGTCAGAAGTCATGAGAGGTATGTACGAAATTGAATTTGTTTACGATGGCCAACATTATAAGAGTAGCAAAATGCTTGTAAATGGTAGTGTGGCCGACTATAAAACCGATTATACACACAAAAAATACAGAAATAATTCTGTAACAGAAGAAGTAACATCGCAAAGAGATGCTTACAATGAAAAATTTACTGAGATTGCAGGCAATGATACTGCGATTGGAAACAAAGGAAAGATTGGACTAAGCTATGATACGGACCGCAATGTTTCTAAAATTCAAACAACCGATGATAATGGTTATACAAAACCAGAGTTTGAAATGGCATCTCGTACATCAAGTTATGATTTATATTTCCCCGTTTCAAGAAGAGAAACCGTTTCAAAACAATCTTTGATTAAGATTGTAGATAGTGAGAATGTAAATTTTGGCTTGACCAATCGTTATTTAACCGATATGAGCTTAAAAACGGATTTGTATCAAACAATCTTTAGTATCAAAGGAAATGTACAAAGTTATATTTTCTCTGAACGAAACATTCGAGATATTTCATCTAATATTGAAAAAGATGCCTATATTCAAAAAGTGAATCGAGCCGATTACAACTGGAAAATTGAAGATGTCTTAAATAAGGCACCAGATGAAGAAACCAGAAATCGATTGCTAGAGATCCTAGGTAGTGCGGAACAATCTGAATTAGAAGGTTATTTGGATTATATGATTGTCATCCGAAATGCCGGCGAAAAAGATGAGGCACAAATAGCAGAATTAGCTGATTATTATACCAAAGATTTAGCGTACGCGGATCAATATCGTGATTTTGATGTGTCTTCATGGGCACAGGTAAAGTATGAAACCGTAAATGAAGAAAAATATCGTGATAAGACCGATAAATTCGCTCTTCATTGGACAGAAAAATCAAAATATGACAATGTAGATAATCCGTATAAAGATCAATACAACAAAATGTATACGACTGATTTGGATCGACCAGAATTGCGTGTAAAGAAAGGCGAATACCTTGAAATTCATATTATCTTTAAGACCAATAAAAATGCGGAAGGCAAACTTTCTTTGGATGAAAACGGTAGCGGCAA
This sequence comes from uncultured Clostridium sp., assembly GCA_945874585.1. Lineage (GTDB taxonomy): Bacteria > Bacillota > Clostridia > TANB77 > CAG-508 > CAMCHB01. Next base: position 21,897 of record CAMCHB010000003.1, read on the forward strand.
ATCAAGTATGACAGAAATCAATGGTTACAAAACGTATTACCAAGCCGATGGAAAAATAGCAGGCTTGATTGATACGGATTCAAAACCAGGTAATGCAAATCCAACCAAAGATAAGAGCTTATACGAAGACGATGAAGATAAATCACCATCTTTGCAGTTATTACTAGATGATAGCAATAATGGTGGTGATTCAATGGACGATCAAGATGATGTGAAAAAAGATGAAAATGGAAAGCCAGTTGGTTATGGTAATGTTGTAGAAGGTAATGTATGGGATGATGATCGAACCGGTGAAAATGTTAAAAAATTGGCGAACAACCAAATTATAAGCGATGGAATTCGACAAGACAATGAAAAATTGATTCAAGATGTTCAAGTGGATTTGGTGGAATATTTTAAACATCCAACCGATTCCAGCAAAGATGTTTATTTAACGCTAAAGACGCAAAAAACAAGAGCCGTATTATCCTTGAGCCATGATCAAAAATTGGAAGGTGGCTATAGTTTTATCAATCTTCCATCTGGACATTATCAGACACAATATACTTATGGTAATGCAGAACAATTACAACAAAATTTACAATACAATGGACAAGATTATCAAGGAATAGCAACCAGAGACATTGATAACAAATCAGAGGTTAAGCGTTCTTATGGAGATGTGGAGATTATGCTAGTAGCCGATGCTTCTAGCAGTATGGATCAACATGGTATAGAGAAGGTCAAAGAATTAGCTGAAAAAACAGCGACTCATTTGTATGATCAATTACCAGGGGTTAAGATTGGTTTAACCGAGTTTAGCCGAACAGCACAAGTCTTATTAGAGCCACGCACAAAGAACAATAATCTCATAAAGAAAATTCAGAACTTAGAAAATGGTGTGCGTGAATGGTATGGTAGTACAACAGAAAATCTAAGAGATGCAACCGCTATTGGCTATGGATTGGATCAAGCAATACAAGGTTATACAAGCGATGCCAAGAAAAAGATCATGCTTGTTTTAACGGATTCAGAAGAAAACGTACAACAAATTGAACAGGTTATCAAGCAATTGGAAAGAGCCAGTGATGACAATGAAATTAGCGTCAAAACGATTTTAACCAAAAATCATGATGATATATTCGGTACAGAAGCTCAGCCAAGAAGAGGTACTGTCTATGCAATTGACCATGCAGATACCGAAGATTTGGTACAGCAAATTTGTCAAGAAATTCAAGAAGAAAGCCAGTTAGAATCCAATCGTAGTGGTTCAAAAGATTTGGAAGGAGATGCCAACACACCAGGCACAAGAGCGTATAACATTGCACAATATGAAACAATGGATCTTAAGAAAGCACAGCGTTTGGATATTACTTCCATCGAAAAAATGACGGGAGACGAAAAACAAAAGGCTATTCAGGAGTTAGAAGATTCTACCTATATGAAGGCTGTTAGCAAAATGGTTTCTTTTAAGGCTAATCAAATAAAACACAGTGATATTCACGAATTGAACTTAGCTTTGATGAAACGACCTATGACCAAATTGACAATGGAAACAAAAGTGGTTGGTGTCAAAGTAATTTTACCAGACAACAAAGTTATCATTGATACGGCCAAAGGGGTTAATAAGAATGTACTAGGTATTGACAAAGAAGAGTTGCCAATTACCATTTATATGGATGAGGAAATCATGCATGGAGCTACTTTACAGGTACAGTATGAAACAACGATTCGAAACGAAGGCGAAGTGGATACTTTATCTAACTACTTAAGTAGCCATACCGACCAAGATACGGTTACAACAAGTGCTAAAATTGTCTTTAACTATACAAGCAAGAATATGCTTTATAAAGATGATAATCATAATACATGGACAGTTGTTAGCCGAAGTGCTATCACAGATCAAATTACACAAGAGGCGAAGGACAAGATTCGAAAAGAAGATCTACAAAGCTATCAGACAGAAGATTTTGGTATTGAACTATATCCACCAGATAGTATGGAAGTTAAGACAGGAAAAGGATCAAGTGAAGCGAAATTTGTCACAACCCTATCAAAATTGATGACATCTGAGAATAATGAATTGGACTTAACTTTTGATTCTTCAATGGAAATTGTACAAAGAAGAAATACTGCTGGAAGAAGAGCAGAACAAGAAATACCAGGAGATTACATTCCAAACACAGAACCTACTCAGCGTGATGCAACACGAACAAGAAGAATTGTAGTAACCAAACCTTGGGGCGAAAACAAAAGTGTAGCTTATGTTTTAATAGCTATTGGTGTACTAGTTGTCTTAGCAGGAGCGATAGCTGGATGGAAATGGAACCAACATAAGAAAAAGAAATAAAATAACGAAAAAAAGACCTTTTATCTGTAAAATTGGATAGAAGGTCTTTTCTTTCCTAAATCCCGTAGAATAAATTTCCGTAAGTGTTGACGAAAGGAGAAAAGAATGGTAAAATGTAGAATGCTAATATGAGAAATGTATTAGTAATATGTTTTATTTGGCGGAGGTGAAAAAAATTGCCAACAATCAATCAATTAGTAAGAAAGGGAAGAAAAACCTCAACAACAAAATCTAATGCGCCTGCTCTACAAAAAGGTTTCAACTCAAAAAAGAACAGACAAACCGACAATAGAGCACCACAAAAAAGAGGTGTATGTACAGTTGTAAAAACTGTAACACCAAAGAAGCCAAACTCAGCTTTAAGAAAAGTTGCTAGGGTTAGACTTTCTAATGGTTACGAAGTGACTTCTTACATCCCTGGAATCGGACACAACCTACAAGAACACAGTGTTGTTCTAATCAGAGGTGGTAGAGTAAAGGATTTACCAGGTGTTAGATATCACATTATTAGAGGTACTTTGGATACAGCTGGTGTAAAAGACAGAAATCAAGCTAGATCAAAGTACGGAGCTAAAAAACCTAAGAAATAAAAATTGGGTTAAATGATGGTGCTAAATAAAATGTATTACAATTTTTTATGTAGCACTTAACTGAGCAATCAGAGTAACGGATACTTTTGATAAAGTATCAATTTATTAAGTCGAAAAGACGATTAGTAAAGGAGTGAAGAAAAAGTGCCAAGAAAGGGTTATATTGCAAAAAGAGATGTATTACCAGATCCAATATACAACAGCAAAGTCGTAACAAAATTGATCAACAATATCATGTTAGATGGTAAAAAAACAGTTGCTCAAAATATTGTATATAGCGCATTTGATATTATTAAAGAAAAAGAACAAAAAAATCCATTAGAAGTTTTTGAATTAGCTTTAAACAATATCATGCCTGTTCTTGAAGTAAAAGCAAGAAGAGTTGGTGGAGCTACTTACCAAGTTCCAATCGAAATTAGACCAGAAAGAAAACAAACATTAGGTTTAAGATGGTTAGTTACTTATGCAAGAAATAGACATGAAAAAACAATGGCTCAAAAACTAGCAGCTGAAATTATGGATGCTGTTAATGGCAATGGTGGAGCTTTCAAGAAGAAGGAAGATACACATAGAATGGCTGAAGCTAACAAAGCTTTTGCACATTACAAATGGTAATAAAGGAGGGAAATAAGAAATGGCAGGAAGAGCTTACCCACTAGAGAGAACAAGAAATATAGGAATTATGGCTCACATTGATGCTGGTAAAACAACAACAAC
>CAMCHB010000004.1 GCA_945874585.1 uncultured Clostridium sp.
AAACAAGAACCGAAATGAATGATTTGGTAGAAAAAAGGAGGAACTATGCAAGAAAAAGTACAAGATATAAAAGAAGGTATTCGATTACATTATATAAAAACAGATAAATTCAAAACCAATTTAATGACATTATTTTTGACCATTCCATTAAAACGTGAAACTGTGACATCTTATGCTTTAATTCCTGCTGTATTGCGTAGAGGTACAAAACGTTTGCCAACCCAGGAAGCGATTAGCAAAGAATTAGAAAATATGTATGGTGCAACTTTCAATTGTGGAATTGATAAAATGGGAGACCAACAAGTCATTAAATTTTATTTAGAGACGGTAAATGATCAATATTTAATGCAAAAGGAACAATTGCTAAAAGCAAGTATTCAACAATTACTAGAAATTGTTTTGAATCCTTATCAAAAAGATCAGGGGTTTGATCCAGACTATGTAGAGGGAGAGAAAAAGAATTTAAAACAGATTATTGAAGCCAAAATTGATAACAAAAATTTATATGCCATGAACCGATGCATCGAAGAAATGTTTCAAGGATATGCTTATAGTTTGTATAAATATGGTTATACGGAGGATTTATCCAATATCGATGCCCAAAAATTATATCAAGATTATCAGCGATTATTGCAAACAGCCAAAATTGATATTTTCTTATCAGGAGATTTTTCTTATGAGGAAGCAAAATCATGTGTTTGTGAAAATTCTTACATCCAAGGATTACAGCCACGTTCTATGCAAGATGTTCTAAAAAAAGATAATCAACGTAAAAAACACGAAGAGATTCAATATGTGCAAGATACGATGGATGTTACACAAGGCAAACTGGTTATTGGTATGGACGTGGAAAATGCTGGGGAAGAAAAAGATTGCTTTAGTACCATAGTATACAATACTATTTTGGGTGACAGTGCTAACTCAAAGCTATTCCAAAATGTAAGAGAAAAAGCACATTTAGCCTATACAACACGCTCTAATTATAGTCAATTAAAACAGACTATATTTATTCGCGCTGGTATTGAAATTGCCAACTATCAAAAAGCATATGATATTATACAAGAACAGTTGGAAGATATGAAACAGGGAAAATTTACAGAAGACGAGCTGAAAAATGCTAAAAATACCATTATGGCATCCATAGATGCAATGGAAGAAGAACAGGATTCTGAAATTATTTATTATTTTGGACAGGAATTATCACAACGCTTCACTACTCCGGCAGAATACAAAGAAAGAGTACAAGCCATACAGAGAGAAGATGTGATTCGTGTAGCCAATCAAATGAAAATCAACACAGTCTATTTCTTAAAAAAATAAAATGAATAGGAACAGAGCATTACGCTCGAATGGAGGTAAGTTTGAAAGTAATTGAAAACACAAAAGTAAGAGAGAAAATTTATATTGAAAAACTAGAAAATGGATTAACTGTCATGATCATTCCGAAAAAAGGTATTCAAAAAAAGTATGCTATTTGGGGTACACATTATGGTTCTAACAATAGCAAATTTATCGTGCCAGGAGAAGATAAAGTCACAGTTGTACCAGATGGTGTAGCACATTTTTTAGAGCACAAAATGTTTGAACAAGAAAATGGCACGAATAGCTTAGACGTGCTTTCTGCTTTAGGCGTTAACGCAAATGCGTATACGACCAATGATCATACAGCCTATTTATTTGAATCAACTGCACATTTTCAAGAAGCATTTGATGAATTAGCAGATTATATTCAACATCCTTATTTTACCGATGAAAATGTAGAAAAGGAAAAAGGAATCATAGGACAAGAAATTATGATGTATGATGATGAACCAAGTTGGGCTGTTTATATGAATGCCATTAAAGCAATGTATGCTAAAAATCCAGTAAGAATTGATATTGCTGGAACGATTGAAACCATTCATCATATTGATAAAGAAATTTTATATAAATGTTACCGAACGTTTTATCATCCAAGTAATATGGCTTTGGTATTATGCGGAGATTTTGATCCCAAAGAGACGATAGAATATGTAAAAACAAAACAAGTTATACAAAATCCACAAGGTGAAATTCAACGTATTTATGAAGAAGAACCAAAAGAAATCTGTCAAAAAGAAATCGTAACAAAAATGGAAGTTAGCATACCATCTTTTATTTTAGCTTACAAAGATCAAGTGGATGAGAAACATCTGGTCAAAAAGCATTTGGCAGTGGAAATTTTACTTCAATTGATGATAGGAAAAAGCTCTGAATTGTATAAAAAATTATACCAAGAAGGATTATTATTACAAGAACCTGAAATGGCTTATGAATTTACAGATAGTTATGCCTATGCCATGATAGGAGGCGCTTCACAAAATCCTAAAAAAGTACAAGATGAGTGGAATCAAGCAGTTGCTCGTTTTCGACAAACAGGTTTCCAAGAAGAAGATGTGGAACGTATCAAGCGTATGTTGTATGGAGAATATGTGAAGGAATTTAACGATGTTAGTAATATTGCGAGAATGTTCTTAGCAGATTATTTCAAAGGCATTCAAAGTTTTGATTATCTAGAAGAAATTCAAACAATTCATCAAGATTATTTGATGCAAATTCTTCGTGAGGTTTTTCAAGAAGAGAAAGAAGTTATTAGTATTGTAGAGCCGAAAGGAGAGTAAAAATGATAACATTTCCAGGATTACATTTGTCTTTTTCTGTTCAACCTGTTGCATTTTCAATAGGAGGCATACCAATTTATTGGTATGCTATTTTAATTGTTATGGCAATTCTTTTTTCGATTGTTCTTTTAAAAAGAACAGAGGGTGAATGTGGTATTTCATTTCAAGATATTACAGATTGCATTTTATATATGCTCCCCATAGCCTTTCTTTCTGCACGTGCTTATTATGTTATATTTCAATGGAATTATTATCAACATCATTTATCTGAAATTGTGCAAATACGAGATGGAGGCATGGCAATTTATGGAGGAATTATAGGAGGGGTTATAACCTGTTTGGTATTTTGCCATAAACGAAAATTAAAGATAATGGATGTTTTAGATTATTTGGCACCATGTTTAGCTTTGGGACAAGCAATTGGCCGATGGGGAAACTTTTTTAATCAAGAAGCCCATGGTGTGGAGACCGCTTTTTGGGGACGTATGGGAATATGGGAAAATGGAATTTACCAAGAAGTCCATCCTACCTTTTTCTATGAATCTATGGGAACCTTTTTTCTGTTTCTTTTCTTAATGCAAAAAATGAAGCATCGTCAATTTTCGGGAGAATTGACATTATGGTACTTTGTTTTTTATTCTTTTCTTAGATTTTGGATCGAAGGATTGCGAACCGATAGTCTTATGCTCGGATTTGTACGAATTTCGCAGGTTTTATCAGGGGTGATTTTTGTAGTGAGTTGTACTCTCTTAGTTCGAAACATCAAAAAGCAAGGTAAAATGTCGAAAAATGAAGAAAAATGTCATACGAAAATTCTGCAAAATGAAAAAAAAGATTGATTTATGTTGTAAAAATATGGTATCATATAGGCGCAATTAGATAGACAGAAGATAAGAGCTATTAAGAATAGTATTAAATTGCAATTACAGAAGGGGAAATATCTAAGATAGATGGGAGAGTGATATATATGATTAACGAAAAAATTTGTGAACTAAGAAACAAACTAAACAAAAGTATTATAGAGGGAGAAGATTATGCAATCATATATAAGATAAGTATTGAATTAGATGATTTAATTGCAGAATACTATCGTGAAGAAAGAGACATGGATAGTCATCAGGCTCTTGGAATTTCATAAAGCAAACAAAAAAGCAACTCATTTGAGTTGCTTTTTTGGGGATTACATTCCAGATGGATCGTAGTTGATAATAACAACATTTTGTCCAATTGGTTTAGATACCCAACGATAGGGAGATCCCGGTAATTCACAGAGCTTTTTAATAGCATAGTAATCGGAATTTCGATTAAATCGAATGCTATGCTGGGTTACACCACTGCCTGTTAAAGAACCTCTTTCAGATTGAATTTGGTTTAAAATTCTCTGATTCCATTGGCGTATGTTTTCGCTAATAGAAGAGCCTCCATAAGAAGAACTGTTCGAATTGTTAGCAAAGAAAGCTTCTTTCTTTACCTGCTGTTTCCAACGATTTTCTTCTCTCATATTGGAAGCGATGATATCGTACTGTGTCCGACGGACTTTCCGCATACCATTTAATTCTTCACGAGCAGAACGTTGTGCTTCTCTCCGGATAAATTCTCTCCAATAATCAGATTCCGAGCGTCTAGCTTCTGCCGTTGCAATGAATGAAGTAGAATTATCTGAAAAGTGGGAAATCAGTTCTGTACCGAATCCAACTGAAGTAAGAAGTAAAAAAGAAACTATAATCCGTTTTGTTGCTTTTACCCACGTTGTCATAGTAATCGCCTCCTGTAAATATAACAATGCTAAATATATTATACAATATTTTTCCAAAAAAATCAAATAAGACAGCGTGATCCTTGTCAATTTGTAGAAGAAAATAGGCATAAAAAATCGAAAATTGACAGATGAGCTGAAAAGAATGGAAAAAATATATTGCTTTTTAAAAAAAAATGATTTATAATATGGTTATACGAGTATTTAGAAAAAAATAAAAAGGAGGCCGTGAATATGATGTCTAAAAAAGTAACGAAATCAATTACTGCAATCGTAATGGCTATCGCTATGATGTTTGCTGTATTCACAGTAACAACATTAACAACACAACCAACAGCATTCGCAGAAATTTCTGTAACAGATTTTCAAGGTAACACAACAGGAACTGCTGCTACAAAGGTAACAGATATATCAAAAAATATTATTGGTATTGTCCAAGTCGTTGGTACAGCTGTAGCTGTTGTCATGTTAGTAATTCTTGGTATTAAATATGTTATTGCATCAGCAAGCGAGAAGGCGGAAATCAAAAAGTCAGCTCCAATTTATGTAGTAGCAGCTGTATTTATTTTTGCAGCCGTAAATATCTTAGCAATCGTTCAAGATTTTGCAAACGATGTAACAGATATTTCTTAAGTAAAAATGCAGAATTGATATCCTTCTGGAGCAATCCAAAAGGATATTTTCAATCATAGGAAGTTCAGCTGAATTTTCTATGATTGAAAAATAGAAAACAAATGATGTGTCCAAAAAGGAGGGGATTTTATGAAAGATAATAGTATTAAAATAATTTCAATATTATTGATTTCACTTTTTGTTTTATTTGGTTTTCAAATTGTATCCAATGCAGATGCTGGTTCTATGATTAGTAGTTTTACACCAAACACTGATTCATCAGCTGCATCAAAAGTGAATGTAATTGGCCAAAACGTTGTTGGGGTTATCCAAGTTGTCGGCATAGCAATTGCTGTTGGTATGCTTTTAGTTTTGGGTATTAAATACTTAAGAGCTGCACCAGATGAAAAAGCCAATATCAAACAATCTTCTGTTATTTACATCGTTGGTGCTGTGGTTTTATTTGCAGCTGTTAATATTGTAAAGATTGTGTACACATTCGCAACAGAAACAGTAACAGGTTAAGGGGGAACCAAAATGAAACATAAAAGAATTGTAGGAACTATTTTAGTGATACTACTTGGATTTATGTTAACCTCTCCGGTGTTTGCAGATGATCCACCAGGTTATTCTCAAATGCAAAGAGTAACAGAAACATCTGGAAATAGCAAATTGGTGAACGCAGGAAATCAGGTGTTAGGTGTTATTTATGCCGTAGGAGTGGTGGTCTCTATAGCAACTGTCATGATTATTGGTATACGCTATATGATGGCAAGTCCTGGAGATAGAGCAGATTTAAAAGCAAGAGCAATCCCATTTTTAATTGGAGCTTTCATTACTTTTGGAGCGGTTAATATATTAAAAATAGTGGGTCAAATTGGAGATTGGATCAATCAATAAAAGAAATGTAATGCAAATTATGTTTCTTTTTTTTTATATAATAGGAAAGTATTACTTTCCTATTATATAAAAAGCTACAATCGCTAGCCCTTTGGAATTTTCTCCTTTTAGTCAAAACTCAAATCGAGCGAGAACAAATCAAAAAAATTTTGATTTTTCTTATTTGTTCTTATTGATAAAAGAATTCATAATTTGATTATGTAAAATGAAGAGAAAAAAGTTTCTTTTGAAATCAAAATGTAATATTTTGATCTCAAAAAAGATTTTGTGTTATAGTTTTGATTTCCCTAAGAAAAAAATTGACGATCCCAAAATGAAATATTACGAAAAGATAACAAATCATAGAAAATGGGATATTATTGTTAGAAAATGTTGAAATGTGGCTCCATATGAAGTATAATTATAGTAATTGTAAGTAAATAGTTTATGAGGTGAGTACATGAAATTAAAAGCAATTTTATTACCAATTTTCATTAGTTTTATATTATTCTTATTGCCAATGAATCAATCCATGGCATTCCCTACTTTTGACGAGATGTCTAGTCAAGCACAATCTTGGTTGGATCAAGGGAAAAGTGGAAACATTGTTAGTGAGGATAAAATAGCTGATATTTTATTGCCCATAGGTCAATTTTTGATGGGAGTTGCTGTTGTTGTATTGATTGTAGTAACTGTTATTTTGGGTATTAAATATATGACAGCAGATCCTAATACGCAAGCAAAATTAAAACAGCAAATGATTGGATTAGTTGTTTCTGCGGCAGTTATATTTGGCGCAGTTGGTATTTGGAGAATTGTTTATAGCTTTATGAACAGCTTGGTATAGCATCATACAAAAGAAGGAGGTTTGTTATGGGAACATATTATATTCCACGTAATCTAAGAGGAGAAACAAGAATTTTATATATTTTTAGTGTCAAATCTTTGATTTCTACTGTTATCGGAGGATTGATTGGACTAGTCTTTTATTTCATATTTACAGCTTTGGGTATCAAATTTGCAGGAATTGTAACAATTGCACTTTTTGCATTGGCTGGCTTTTTAATTGGAACTGTCAAAATACCAACACTAGCAGGGGTACCATTTACGAAAAAGATTGGTGGAGAGCCTTTAAGTGAAATTATAAAAAGATATATTACGTTTCGTATGAATCGAAAAATATATGTTTACACAAAGGAGGAGAAAAAATAAATGAATCCAGTTGATTTATTAAATATGATCCTTGTTGTATTGGTTTTTGTTATTGCAGGATTGGTATTACTTTATTTCTACGTTGGGTATCGCAATAAAAACAGAACGAAGGAAGAAATAAAAAGTACTGAACAAAAGGGAAAAAATTCAGAATATGCCTCTTCTACACAAGGAAATTTACCAAAAGAATCTATTTTTAAATTTATGGAATTTGATGATGTAAAAGACAATATGATCATCCGTAAAAATCGTACACAATATATTATGGTTGTGCAATGCCAAGGTGTTAACTATGACCTATTATCTGAAAAAGAAAAAATAGCGGTTGAAGAGGGATTTGTACAATTTTTAAATACATTACGTTTTCAAATTCAATTATATGTGCAAACAAGAAGCCTAAACCTAAGAGAAATTGTAGAAGGTTATCGTAGCAGAGTAAAGGATATTCAAAATGATGTGGATCAAATTCGTAACAAAATGAGAGAAGCTTCTGATAGCGGAAATATTCCATTGCTTGACAAATTAAAATATGAAGAAAAAAGAAAACTTAATATTTTGGAATATGGTTCAGATATATCAGAATACATTGCACGTATGAGTTTAAACAAAAATGTTTTGCAACAGAAAACATATGTGATTGTTTCTTATTATGTTTCTGAATTAGGAAATGTATCCAATTACTCAAAAGAAGAAATTGATAATATGTGTTTTTCAGAATTGTATACAAGAACGCAGTCTCTTATGAAATCTCTTGCCTCTTGTGAAGTAGCTGGTAAGATATTAAATTCAGAGGAATTAGCTGAATTGTTATACATTGCATACAATCGTGATGATTCAGAAATTATGCAACTTTCAAAAGCTTTGGATGCTCAATACGATGCTTTGTATAGTACTTCAAAAGATGTTTTGAAGAAGAAAGAAGAAGCTTTGAATAAAGAGATTGAAGAAAAGGCAATGGAACTTGCAACAAAGAGTTTGGTAACAGCTGATGAACAATTAGAAAAAGAGAAAAAAGATAAAGAAGCCAGAAAACGAAAAATTGAGAAAAAAGCTATCGGTTTAATCAATGAATATAAAAATGAAATGGACAAAGAATTGTATGACAGAACGGTTCAAGAAGTCAAAAGAGAAGTAGAACAAGATGAAGACGGAAAGAGTGGACCCAAACAAGCAGATGAAGCGCCTAAAAAGAAAAGGGGAAGAAAGAAAAATTTAGAAAAGATAGCTGAATCAGAAACTTAAGATTAGTGTGAGAGGTGAAATTTCCTATGTTTAAAAAGAAAAAGAAGAAGGAAGAACAAATTGAGGATATTCAAGTAAATAAAAAGGAAGACTTTTTGAGCGCAAATGCCTCTAATTTGAAGGATTTAATTGCTCCAGCAGGAATCAATGCTAGTAATGTCAATCACTTAGAGATTGTTTCAAATACAACACGATATGCTAGAACAATGTTGGTTAGTACGATCCCAAGAATGTGTACATTCCCAGAGTTTTTAAGAAGTATGTATACTTTTGGTGATGTCAATGTTTCTGTTTTTATCAATCCAATTAGTGAGAGTACATCACAAACAGAATTGAATCGAACGATTAACGAATTGGAATCTGAAAGAATTGTTGCACTAGATCGTGGTGATATCAACAGAGAGAGAATATTGGCTCAGAAAAGAGCAGAAGCCGAGGAATTAAGAGATGAGATTGCTAGTGGATTTAACAAATTATTTGAGTCATCTATCTTATGTACTTTATTTTCTTATGGATTGGAAGAACTAGATAAATATACAGAAATGTTAGCATCTGAAATGTCAAAGACTTTGATTGGAGTAAAACCTGCTTGGGCTTTACAAGATGAAGCATTTCGTAGTAATATGCCATTTGGCGATAATAAAATCAATAAAAAGCATACTTTTGATAGACGTTCTATGTCAACTGTATTCCCATTCTTCACTTCTGAAGTAGGACATGACCGTGGAATACCACTTGCTTTTAACAGACAAACAGGTCTACCAATTTTGTTTGATAATTTTAGCCCAACTTTGACCAATTATAATATGGTTATCTTTGGTAAGTCTGGTGCTGGTAAGAGTGTTACTATCAAAACATTGACAGCTAGGTCATCTGTTTTGATGGGAATCGAAAGTTTAGCACTAGATGCTGAAGGTGAGTATGGTGTCGTAGCAGAAGCACTAGGTGGTGTTAATGTTGTAATTAGCCCAAACTCTAAAACAATTATCAATCTATTTGACCTAGAACCAGAAACCGTAAAAGATGAAATTACTGGTAAAGAGCGAATTGTATTAAATCTTGAAAATAAAGTAGAAGATGTTACACAGGCATTGTTAACAATGGCAAGAGGTAGTACAAGAAGTACAGAGGTTAACGAGTTGACCAAACAGATTATTGCAGAATCTGTTTACGAAGAATATACGAGCCGTGGCATCAACAATGATATCAACAGTTTATATGTTAATGATGGACCAATTATCAATCGTACTTTCTTGGGAAGACCAAAGAAAGAAATGCCAACGATTGGCTCTTGGTACAAACGAATTTTGGAAAATGCAGAGAAAAATAAAAACCCTGATTATCGTTTCCATTATAGCTATTTAATCAAGGTTATGAAACAGTATGTTCGTGAATACGATGGTCAGATGGCTTATTTTGATGGACAATCTACCTTTGATTTATTGGACAACGTTCCATTTATCAATTTAGATATTTCAAATCTAGAAGAGAGATTTGCAAGACCTTTGGCACAGCAGATTTTGCTTTCATGGATTTGGGAAAAATATGTTAAAAAGAATAGTGAAGATCGTGCAAAAGCTGGACAAAAAAGAGTACTTGTGGATGAGGCTTGGATGTTACTTCCTTATCCAGAAGCTGTAGATTTCTTAAATACGATGGCAAGACGTGCCAGAAAAAGAAATGTATCTTTGGCTGTTATTTCACAGAAATTCCAAGATTTCTATGAAACACCTGCTGTACAAGCTGTACTAACATCTTCTGATACAAAATTATTCTTAGCACAAGATAAATCTGAAATAGATTATATTAAAGAAGTATTTAAACTAAGCGAAGGAGAAGCCTACTTCTTGACTACTTGTAGTAGAGGTGAGGGATTGTTAAAAGTAGGAGAAGATACAGCAATTATTTCAATTAAACCAACTAAGAAAGAATTTGAGTTTGTGGAGACAAACTTAAACGTATTGCGTAAAGAAAAAAATAATCATTAAAGGATAAAGAATAAAAAGAAGTTTGTAAATGGAAGGTGTGTGTATGAAAAAAGTTATTATCAATTGTATTTTAATTATGATCATCATTTTTAACGCACTTCTTCCACAAAACAGCTATGCCATTAATCCTGACATTACCCAAAATGGTGGAAATGATGTTGTTATTAATCAACCGAAAACAGGTGATAATACAACAACTGATGGAAATAGCACCAATAGTAGCAAGAAAACAATATTTGATGAAACCTATAGTGATATTGAAAAATCTGGTGTGAAAGATATCAACAGTATTACCAATGGAGAGGCTGATGTAAATGGAAAAAAACAGCAACTATCTGAAACAGGTAATATTTTTACCACCATTACCAGAATCCTTTGCAGTATTGTTTCTATCCTTCCCAAAACAATTGATTTTTTAATGTCTATTGTGGTACAACCTTATTATGACCAAAGTAAAGTCAGCAATGACGAACTGGCTAAGAAATATGGAGATACGTTTAAGGATTTTCGATGGTTCACCATTCAGGATCTTGTGTTTGGAAATATCACATTGTTTAATGTTAACTTTTTTGATACCACCACTGGAAATAATGTCAAAGACAATCCTAATATAAAAATCAAAGAAAACGTAAGAACCTGGTATTATAGTCTAAATACTTTGGCAATTATGGCCAATTTATTGGTTTTGATTTATTTGGGAATTAAGATGGCACTTTCAACCGTGGCAGAGGACCAAGCAAAATACAAAAGCATGCTTTATGAATGGTTAGGAAGCTGTGTACTTTTGTTCCTTCTACCATTTTTATTAACGTTTCTATTTCAAATAGAATCTGCTTTGTTAAGCTTAGTACCACAGCCAGGGGATCAAAAAAACTTTGAAAACATGTTTACGATGCAGTTATATGAAACTGTATTCGGGGATAACAATGAAGAAAGTATTATCAAAATCTTGACATCAACCGTCACATTAGTGATTTTAGTTATCTTCCAGGTTAAATATTTTGTCAAATACTTAATTCGTTTTATTAAAATTGGTTTTTTAATTGTAATTTCACCATTGATTACAATAACATATACCATAGATAAACGATCAGCTTACCAAATGTGGTTAAAAGAATTACTGGGAGCCGTTTTTATGCAAATTGTCAATGCTTTGATTTATACGATATTTATTTTTTCAACGGCCAATATTATGACAAAAGCACCATTGCTGATTGTAGCATTTTTCATGGCACTAACAAAGGGAGAAAAAATATTTTATGCACTATTTAAGATAAAAGAACAATAAAGGAAAAGAAATAAGGTCTGGTGATAAAATGAAACAAGTAAGATTCAAAATAATAACCAGCTTGGTATTATTTGTGATGATTTTTAATTTAATAGGTAGAATTTCCTGGGCTGTTTCCAATAGCAATGAAGTGGGAGAAATAGTGCAAAGTGCAATCAAACAAGCACAAGAGGCTGATTTGAAAGCAGATGACGATCAAAAGTCAGAGCAAAAAACAACAGATTGGGATAACAAACACCCTGAAACCCAAAATGAGGATAAGGTAGCAGAAAACATAAACAAGGGATTATCTAATTTGGGAAGTGGAAGTAAGGATGATAGCAGTATTACTGGAAAAGTTGTAGATGGTGTAATTGGTGTTCTTACTTTAGGAATTCGTATTTTTGTGGTAGTAATTGGTTCTGGAGCACAGTTGTTGATTAGTACAACTGCCAATAGTGCAGGTTCATTGGATGATAGTAAAACGGTTAATATGGTAACACCAGACCAAATATTGTTCAACCGATTAGCTATCACTGATATTAACTTCTTCCAAAAAGATAGTTTTGGAAGTGGTAGCAATAAAAAAACTTTATCTGGAACGAACAACCCAGTGAAGTTATTAAGAGAAAGTATTGCTAAATGGTATTATGCTTTAAGAACAATGGCTATTATGATTTTATTGATCATCTTAATTTACATTGGAATTCGTATGGCTACTTCTACTTTAGCAGACGATAAAGCAAAATATAAATCCATGTTGTGGAACTGGCTTGTTAGTATGGCCATTGTATTTGTTTTGCATTATTTGATTATTGCAGTTATTACCATTAACAATAGTTTGGTAGATATTTTATATACCTTCCGACGGAAACTCCTTCAAAGGGGAAGAAGTAATGGGAGATTTCGTAAGCAATCTAATGTATAAGGCCACGATTGGAAATATTCTTTCTGGTGTTACAAGTTGGGCGGCTACATTAGTTTATATAGGAATTATTGTACTAACCTTAATTTTCTTAATTATGTATATTAAGCGTATGATAACCATTGCCTTTTTGGTTTTGATTTCACCTATCATTACCATTACCTATTCAATTGATAAAATTGGTGATGGAAAATCTCAAGCGTTAGACACTTGGATGCGTGAATTTTTGCAAAATGTGTTGATTCAGCCATTCCATTGTATTATCTATTTAGTATTTATTAGTGTAGCCTTGAATTTGATTAATACAGATGGAACATTAGCAAGTGGAATTTTAGTTATTATTACGATGTTCTTTATATTTGAAGCAGAGAAAATTATTAAAAATATCTTTGGTATCAATGCAGCATCAACAGGAAATGGTATGAAGACAGCCTTAACAGTTGCAGCATCTATGGGAGCTTTGAAAAAATTAAGTGGAAAGGCAGTAGGAGCTGTCAAAAAACAACCTTCACAACCAACTGGTAACAGCAGTAATATAATGCCAGTTAATATAGGAGGAAACACCAATGTAAATCCTTCTAATGTTGCAGCAAGTAATTTGAATGAGATGAGTCAAAAAGATGCTAAAAATTCAACTTATGCAGATCAAATGGAATCATACTTAATGCGTAATAATAAAAATTATGCAGCAGAAAAGCAAGGCGAAATGATGAATGCTTATTTAACAAGAGCAGCTGTATCTGAATTGGCAGGAAACAATCCATCTGTAGCTGTCGGACAGGTAACAAATGGCAGTGGAAAGACAGGTATGGCAGGAGAAAATAAGAATGGACTAGCCAATGCAACTGTACCAAGTAATGCCAATGCAAATGCGCAAAATGCAAATAATCTTCATACGAAAGATGAAGCAATGCCAATGGTTGAAAATCGTTATCCAAAGAATAGAACCCAAAAGACAATTAGCGGTGTACGCAAATATGGAGGAAAAGCACTTAAATTTACAGGAAAAGCATTGAAAGGTAACTTCAATCAGGCTATGGCATTTACAGCAATGGCTGCACAAGGAATTTCAGGAGATGATTCTCTTGGATCTATGGTATCTTCTGGTATTATTGGTTATGAAGCTGGAAAACAAATGAGTAGTTATGCAGAAAATAAAATGGCACAAGCACAAGATAAATTAGGCGAATATGTAAAGAAAAGAAATGTTCGTGAAGCGGAACAAAGTTTAGCCAATGCTTATTCAAATTACAAAAATGCAAACAACTTATCAACTGCTCAAATGGATAGTGCAACACAGCAATTTATGAAAATGAACAATAATGAAATTAACGATATTCAAAATCAAGATGCTCAAACCTATGCTAAGGCATTACATGCTATGCCAAATGAATATGCAAATGCTGGATTTGAAAATCCAAACCAAGAAATGCAAAATACATTAGCCAATATTCGACAGGAAAATATGACACTAAAAGAATCCAATGCAAAGATGGCTGGTGCACTGGATAAAGCAGTTAAAACAACAAAAGCAAAATATTCACAATATACAACCAAGAGTGCAAGTAATGAAAAAAATCAAAATCCAGTAAGTAGCGGAACAAACCAAAGTTCAACAAGTACAGGAGCTAGCCAAGTGACAAAGAACTTAAAAAACACAATTGACAAAGGAAATCAAAATAAAAAATAAGGGGATTAATATAGTAGAATAGACGAAAAAGGTTAATCTCCTTTTTCTATATGTAAAGGTGGTGATTCTAAAATGCCTCAAGCTCAAAACCCTAGAAATCCAGAAACAGAATCAATTGAAAAAAATGTTTATGGAGATCCAGAAGGGGGAAATGGCAGACAGCAACGTAGTAGTGGATTTAGTACAATCAATCGATTGATTGGTGGTAAAAAAGCAAAAATGAAAGTTGGCCAATTTGTTGCCAATATTATTTCCAAGATTGGTTTGAAATTTATTTTAATTGGCGTATCTATATTGGCATGTTTGCTAATATTAGTTGGAATCATTGCCTTTTTATTAACAGGACCAAATGCAGTATTTGCCCATTTGGTAGAAATGGCAGATAACTTGTGGACGAGTGTGAAGGGTGTTGCAGTAGGACAAGCACAAGCACAGATAAAAGATGAAGATGTCGTTAATATTGGAAAATATTTAAATAATATGGGTTACAGTATTGAAGGATATGGGTTTGGAACAGCAACACGAGATAAGAATGGAAAAATAACAGATATCAAGGGAAAATATATTCCAGCTTATTTAGCAGCTGAAAATAAAACGTATATGATTGCCAATACCAATTTTAACTTCCGAGATTTGTTTAACCATTTCTTTGATGATGGAAATTTATCAACTTGGGGAAGTGGAATGATTGTTCTAAACAATTCTTTATGGAGTCCGAATAACCCAGGTAGAGATAATGTTAAAGTAGACAGAAAAAATAAACTATTAGAAGTACAAATAAAAGATGATACCTATCAATACAATTTAGACGGATGGATGGGACGTTATGGAAAACCAATTGAATTTTTGCTAGCTTTACATACAGGAACCATGGCTCCAGATTTTGCTTATGAAGTAGCGGTAGGAAAAGACTTTGATACCAAGGTGTTTGTAAAATTTAAAAAGGTTGGTGTTACCACACGTTTAAAGTTTACATCACCTCAAACAGGCAATACACATTATGTAACAAAGTCAAAAAATGATCCAGATGGTTGGACATATTGGGAAGACATCATTAAAGAGGCAACTTCTTATTATAGTCGTTTTCTAGCATCTGGGCAAACAAAGGCAGATGCTTATCAACAAGTAAAAGACCGATTTGGAATCGATTTAGATGATGTCAACAATGCGATTGCCTATGAAAAAGAACATACCAAATTTACTTATACACCCTATATTCGTGCAGTTGGTAACCACTGGTTCCGTGATTTAGATTTTAAAGATGCTTATGTTCAAGTAAAAGCAACCACAACAGAAAAGGGAAAATACAATGTGTTTGATGTGGAAGAAGTAAAAGATGGAGATATTGTTCAGGTAAGAGAACCAAAAATCGTAGGAAATGGTATTAAAGTGGGAGCAGATGACCAAAATAATGCACCAAGTGCTAAAACAAATGTTGAAGAAAAGAAGACATCATCCAATGCTAGCATTGGAGCTCAGATATCAGCAAGTGATACAACCCCAACATGGCAAGATACAGGTGTATTTGGAACAGGTACCACAACATCTGGCAACGATAAAAGTTCAAGCACTGGAACAAATTCTCAAACCAACAATAAATCTTCTGGTAATGCTACAACAACTAGTGGTGGAAATAGCTATGAAGGAAAAAGAATGGACGATTTGTTAAAACAACAATTCCAAATCGCAGATGGTATCAATGGTGTTTCAACCGAAAAATATAATGTGACATGGAAAAATATGCGTTATGCGATTACGATGTTGGAAACAGTTCATAGTGAAGATGCACAATGCATAGTGCGAGATTTAAAACGTTATTTGAATAAACGTGGTTTTGCTAAATTTACCGATCAATATGTGATTACCGATCCATCTAAGGTTAAATCTTATAACGATGACAGAAACCTAGAATATGGTGGAGAAGAATATGATTTTGATTATAGCCGAAAAGACGGATCTGGTCTAACGGTAAAACAAGCACCACTTGGTAATATTTTAGATAATCAAACAGGTGGAGTTGAAGTAAGCGAAGACCGTATGAGTGTTATTTTGCATCACAAAAGTGAAAACAATCAAGATGGATTTGATACAGGAGCTACCGTAAAATCACCTGGTTCTGGTACCGTGATTGCTAGAAACGATGGTACCGTTAAAATTAAATTAACCACATCTGGAGCAGAAGGAAAAACCATTACCATTACAGGTTTTCAAGTGGATAGTTCAATTCAAACAGGTACCAAAGTAAGTAAAGGACAAAAAATAGGTGTAACAGGAGATGGCGATATTGTTGTAACCATGGAAGATGAAAATGGTAAGGCAATTAGTCCGGTTGGCTATTTACCTGTGGTATCAGCATCAAGTAGCGAAGTAGAATTGATGGCAAGAATTATGCAAGGAGAAGCCGGTTTTGACAATGCAGAAGGATTGGCTGCGGTTGGATGGTGTATTATGCATAGAGTAAGTACGGCTGGTTTCCCAGATACACTTGAAGGTGTTATTTATCAAGATGGACAATTTACGGGTGTTGGTACTACCAATTTTAATACAGATCCAAATACATTTACACTTAATATCGCTAGAGGCGTTTTGAGTGGAACTTTGGCAGATCCAGTTGCTGCAAAAAATGTCTTGCCAGGACCAAGTTTATATTTTCAAGCTGAAGATAATTATAATGATTATGATTGGGCAACTTATCCTTTGGTTAATATTGGAGGAAATGTATTCTCTGCAAAATGGTATTGGGGGGGTTAGAAATTGAAAAAGATAAATGGATTTTTAATCTTTGGTATAGTCATTACTTTAGGACTTTTGGTCTATCTTTTGGTAGTTCCAAAGCCACAAGAATTGAATTATACACAATATGCAAGTGAACAATGGCAAAACGACAAAAAGGATGTACTAGGCGAAGAAGAAGTTGCCAAACAGGAAGAAAAAGAACAAAAACTCAAAGATTTGTATCAAGTTAAAATTGAAAATGAAACAGAATTGTATAGTCAGTACACAGGAGAGCTTGTTGTAACAACAGCTACCAATAAAATCCGTGAATTGGTTTTGACTGGATTTCAAAAATTATACGATGCTACCAAGGGAATGAATCAAACACAATTGAATCAATATTTTGAACAGAACAAAAAAGATATTGCTATGCAAACTGGTTTAACAACAGCTGATCAGTTTGCTAGCTTGATTCAAAAACTTCAAATCTATCGTGATTCGATTGAATATACAAAAGTAGAATTGGAGAAAGATTCTTATCAAAATGGAGACAAATATGCTAATTTTAAAATAAAAATTACATACAACAATGACAAGACATTAGAATTAACCGTGTATATCAGCTATAAAGATTTTAGTGATACACCAATTGTTATCATCCAATAATAGGAGGGAAGGAATATGAATAACAAAAAAACGATTTTATTAACCATTATCTTTTTAGTTTTAGTTGTTCTCGATATTGCTATCTATGCCAATAGAATCTTATCTCCTTCTCTTCATAATAAAAGCATTGAGCAACAATATCAAAATTATTTGCAAGAACAAAAGGCAGCAAAAGAAGCGGAAAATCAGGATAATGTAGTATCAGATGAAGAATTAGCCGATGAGCAATTGAAAAACTTAAAAAGTATGGGAGAACAAGATCGAATGTATACGTATGTTCATACTTTTGTAAGCGATATTGAAAGTGGCGATTATAGTGCAGCTTATGCTCTTTTGTATCCAGATTTTAAGCAACAATATTTTTCTACTCAGCAAAAATTTGAAGAATATGTGAAAAAAATATACCCACAATTTATCAAATTAACTTATGACAGTATTGAAAGACAAGGCGAATATTATATTGTAACAGTTCGTATTTTCAATGAAATTGATGCTAACCAAAATGCTGTTCAAGAAAAATTTGTCGTACACGAAAAAGATTTTAATGATTTTGAAATCTCTTTCCAAGTTTTATAAAGGAGAATGTCTATGAAAATAACGGATTTTCGTTTAAAAATTAGGAATTTTTATCGAAAATATAAAATTGTAATTTTGATTGTTGTGGTAGCATGGATAGCTGTTTTAATTGTGAATTATTTGTTAGGCAAACAGACAGATATTAAAACACCAATTACAACCTATAAACCACATACTGCAGTTATGGATAGTTCCAAAGTTCCGGAAAAATTACAAAGTCCTATTGAACAACTCATCCAAAAATATATAGAGGCATGTAATCAAAAAGATTATCAAACGGCATATCAACTATTAACAGATGACTGTAAGAAAAATGCTTTTTCGGATAACATAGAAAATTTCGAGGAATATGTAGATTCGATTTTTGATACGAAAAAAATTTATAACATTCAAGATTTCTCTAATAAAGATAATACCTATATTTATACGGTTACAATTTTAAATGATATTATGGCTTCTGGTATGACAAATGAAGAGTTGGAAACGTATGAAGAAACCATGACGATTACCGATACGGGAACCGATTCCTTGCAATTATCGGTAAAAGGATATATCAAAAATGAAAATGTTGATAAAATGTATGAAGACGACTACATTAAAATAAATGTAACAGATGTAAAGGTAGATTATGAAACATTAATCTACCATGTTACCATCAAAAATAAAACAGAGAATACAGTTGTCATTGAAGATTTTTCAGATGCCAACGAAATTTATTTGGACACAAATTATGGAAAACGAAACCGTTATGGTTTATCTTTAGAGCCAGTTGTGTTAGAGGTAGGGGAAACCAAAAATTATGATTTCACATTTACCAAATATTACGATGAAAAAGCAAAAATAAATGGATTGGTATTGGCTAATATTCGTATCTTACCAACTTACACAGGAACAGAAGAAAATAGGCAAAGTGAATTAGACCAAGCCAAAAGTATCTATTCGGTTACACTAGATGTACCATAAAAAACAAAAAAATAAAAACCATTTTTTAGACCTATTTATTATAGGCTAAAAGATGGTTTTATTTTTTTTACAAAAACTGTATAAATTTTCCAAAAATGGGTAAGCTATAGAAAAGGAGGAAGAAAACATGAAAAAATTAGAAAAGAAAAAAATGTATGTCATTTGTGGTTTGCTACTTTTAGCATTCAGTTTATGGGCTTGTTTTGGCCAGTCTTTTGGAATGAAAAACTACGAGGAAGTCAATTTCGCAACAGGGATGGTAACAACCAAAGCATTGCGTGTTAGACAAGGACCAGGTTTGCAATACAAAATTATCACTAAGGTATATCAAAATCAATACATAAGAGTGTTTGCCAAAATCGGAAATTGGTATGTGATTCAAACTGACCAAGATATTGTAGGGGTTGTTTATGCCGATTATATCAAGCCAATTTATCCGCATGTACAAGCTAGTACAACCAAAGAGGGTTCAAAAGAAGACAAAGAGAAGTCAGATGAAGGAGGATCAGTTGAAGCAGAAAAACAGGAACAACCCAAAGAGGAAACGTCATCTAATTCAAATTCTTCATCTGGAGAAAATCAGACCAATGAAGAGCAGACATCTACTCTAACAGAGGATGAGCAAGAAGTATTAGATCGTATTAACCAAGCAAGAAAGGATGCTGGTTTAAATGCATTGGAAATCGATGATGATGTGCAAAATGCCTGTCGCTTAAAAGCAAAAGACATGGTGGAAAAAGATTATTTTTCCCATCAATCACCAACTTATGGATCACCATTTGATCTTTTAAAAAAACAAGAAATTTCTTATAAGGTTGCTGGTGAAAATATTGCGGGAAATAGTTCCAATGAAAAAGCAGTAGAATCTTGGATGAATTCAGAAAATCATAAAAAAAACATCTTAAATAATGCTTATAATTATACAGGAATTGCTGTTGTGAATAGTCAAAAATATGGTAAAATTTATGTTCAGATTTTTATTGGAAAATAGACCAGACTAATTTATAGCACTGGATCCCAAGAAATTACTTGAAAAAAACTGAAAATATGGTATAATTTATTTATGTATACTTAAAGTATATGAATTAAAATTCTTTTATGCACAAACATCAAAGGAGGATACATTATGAAAAAAAAGTTAAAAGAATTTTGCATTGGAATTGAAGGAAAGAAATATCGGATACCAAAAGGAACGACAGAAGTATTTCAAAAGCAAAAGGTAGTTAACAAATTTTTCGCTAGAGTAAATGGAGATGAATTTATGCTGGTCGATATCAGCAATGTTCATGAAATTCCAAAATTTATTAGCTCTTATTTGCAAGAATGCCAAAATGTTAAGGTATCAAAATTGAAAGCTCCGAAAAAGAGCTATTTCTGGGTTGCTACCAAAGAACCATCGATTGATCAAGAAGGAAAACGGTTACAGTTTAAAACAGGTTATCCAGTTTTGATTGGAAAAACCGGTCTCGAATGGGAATTGCTAGCAAAAGAATATTCTCCAGAAAATGAGAGCGCTTTGATAACACTTAGTCAGTATATTTATATGCTGGCAGATATGTATCAAGAAGGTGAATTATTGTCAAGTCAATTGATAGAAAGCACTTCCACAATGGAAGGAGCGTTTGTTCGAAATAAGCTTAAAGAAACTGGCTGGCAAGAATACGCTGGGCTTTCCATTTGGGGAAATACAGCCAATTTGGTTCAATATGATTTGGAACAAGGCTTTAAATATGCCATGTTGGGTGATTCCGTTTATTCTTGTGGAAAAGGAATGCCATTACTGGCGCTTTCTAGATTCCGTTATGATTTCTTGACAATGCCCAATGCTACAGGTTTAGTGGTTCTGAATCTGTAAGAAGAAAAAAAGAGGTAAAATTTGAATTCAAATTTTATCTCTTTTTTCAGTTATGAACCTTTTCTTTTCGAATACAATAGAAAAGAAAATATAACAGTCATGAAGGGAAAAAATATGAAAAAAAGAGCGAAAAAGATTCTAACGATATTTTTATGCATTCTTTTATTTAGTTATCCATCTGTGCATGCAGATGAAGAAGAGGATGAAAACGTCGATGTGACACAATTATGGGAAGTGGTTCAAACAAGTAATGCAAGAGTTCAAACAGAACCGCTTATCAATAGTCGATCTGCAATTGTCATGGAACCAGAGACAGGTGAGATTTTATATGA
Source organism: uncultured Clostridium sp. (assembly GCA_945874585.1). Lineage (GTDB taxonomy): Bacteria > Bacillota > Clostridia > TANB77 > CAG-508 > CAMCHB01. The sequence continues at coordinate 21,318 of CAMCHB010000004.1, forward strand.
AAAAAATAGCCAACAAAAAAGACCAATGGCTTCTACCACCAAGATTATGACAGCCATACTTGTTCTAGAGAACGGTAATTTAAAGGATGTTGTTACCGTGTCCAAAAAAGCTGCTGGTACAGGTGGATCGACAATGGGATTAAAAGAAGGGGATAAAATATTACTTAGAGATTTATTATATGGTTTAATGTTACGATCCGGAAATGATGCAGCCATTCAAATTGCAGAATACATGGCGGGTAGTGTAGAAGAATTTGCCAAACAAATGAATCAAAAAGCAGAAAAGTTGCATTTAACACAAACACATTTTGTAACACCACATGGATTGGATCAGCCAGAACACTATACAACTGCTTATGAGTTAGCACAATTAGCAAGATATGCATTACAAAATGAACAATTTGCTCATATTGTAAATTCCAAAAACATTACTATTCAAATAAATGGAAAGCCAAAAGAATTGCGAAATACCAATGAATTATTAGGCGCTTTAGAGGGCGTCAATGGGGTAAAAACTGGATTTACCAATGGTGCTGGACGCTGTTTGGTGACATCGGTTAACCGCAATGGGAAAAGATTGATAACAGTTGTATTAGGGGCTGACACGAAAAAAAATCGAACAAGAGATAGTATCGTTTTAATTGAATATGCGTATCAAAAGTATCAATGGGTTGATTTAGGAGAAAGGATGAAAGAGGCATTTTTACAATGGAAGCAAGAACATACAATAGAGGTGAAGAAGGGCATCAAGGAAAATTTGAAAGAAATGACAGCGCCTATTACAACAGTGTTTTATCCAATTGCCAAAGAAGAGATAAAAAATTTAAAAACGGTTATTGCGATACCAGAAACATTACAGGCGCCTGTTCAAAAACAGGAAAAAATAGGAGAAATCTTGCTGGAAGGCAGTGGAAAGATAAAAGAGCGTATGCCAATATATGCGGAGGAGAGCATAGCCAGAAAAGATGTAGGATATTATTGGAAAGATTTATGGTGCCATATGACGAAATATATGGAAGAGTATATTCGATAAAAAAATGAGGAAATGTTTTTGACATTTCCTCATTTTTTTATTTTTGGAGGCGCCACTCAGAATCGAACTGAGGATAAGAGTTTTGCAGACTCGTGCCTTACCACTTGGCCATGGCGCCGTTTGAACTATATCAATATAATATGGAATAAAAAAAAATATGTTACAAATTTGGAGCAGGTAACGGGAATCGGACCCGTAACTTAACCTTGGCAAGGTTATGTTTTACCACTAAACTATACCTGCATAAAATATTCTGTAACAAGACCTTTCTAATCATAGCAAATAAAAATAAAAAAGTCAATCATTTTAGTAAAATTTTTTTGCCAATGAAAGTTAAAACTTTCAGAAACCTATATGACAAATTTGTAAAAGAGGATCAAAAGCAACGGAAGAAAGAATTTATCATTAGATTTACATAAAAGATTGAAAAATAGACAAAAATGTAATATAATTGTTAATGTATCTTGTGAATCCTATCAAAAAATGATTTCCGTAGGAAATGACAAAAATTCACAAGAGAAAGAATGAAAAATTAAGCAAAAGTATATTGACGAATCATCTGAAAATAAGTAAAATATTATATGAATATATTGTAGTATTTTAGGAGAGGAAAGAAAGAATGAAAAAGTTTAAAGTATGTTTTAGTATTTTGATGATCATTTTGATAACAGCTTTTTGCCAAAGTTCAGTATGGGCTGCTGTTACCCATGAACTTGGCATTGTACAATTAAGAGAAGATGGTTATGCTTATAAAGTAAAAACCGGAAGCGGAGACAGAATGTTAGATGTCTTTAAAATTGTAGAATACATAAATGGTAACAAGAGTTTTCAAAATGATATTTATTGTATCAAAGGAGGACCAGGTTTTGGTGGAACAGTAACAGATCCATTGCAACATAAAAATTATGATATTTCCTATGATTTGAAAAATGTTGCCAATATTCCAAGTAACTATAAAAATCTATTACCTTCTGATACGGAAGTAACAAAGGAGATAACCATCAACAATGAAAAGAAACAAGTAACCTATACTAATTACAATGCATTGTTATGGTTAGTGGATAATATGTATCTACCAAAATATCAAGATGATACAGCAAGAAAAGCAATGCGTGATAATTTATTAAAGGCTGCTTTTAAAGATAAATTAGAAGATAAAACTTTAACACCAGCTTTTACCTTAGATCAAATTAAATTAACAGATTCTGATATTGAAGTAGTACAACAATTAGCTATTTGGCATTTTACCAACGCTGATGATAATCAGTATGATGTGGGAACAAAATTGCCAGCTATTCAAATTAGTGCTCAAAATGATACCAGCAAATACGATGGCTTTGATATGAGTTCTTATCGTCAGGAAGATTCACAAACTTTATATCAATATTTGATTAACAATGCGATGTTAAATGCTTCTTCTTATGGAAATGGAGATAATCGTCATTTAACAACACCTGTTCAATTAGCAAACAATACTTTAACAACTCAATATACAACAAACAATTTCGTTGTAGGACCTTTCCGTATAAATAAAGTTTCAGAATTACCTTATACATTAGAAGCAAATGTGTGTGACCAAAATGATGAAGCTATTTCTAAGTATACTTTGTATACCAAAAATAGTAGTGGATCATTTGTAGCAGTTGATAGCCAAAAAACAATACCAGATATGATTGGTCAAGATTTTTATATTGCTGTTGGAAAAGATACCAACACAACTGCTGTTAAATTAAAATTGAAAATTTCATATTATGAATCAGATGCAAACTTCTGGACAGTTAGTAGTTCACCAAATTCTGAACAAGCTGTTGTCATGATTGAAAAGAAACCACAACAAGTGGAACAAACAGCAGGACTTGAATATAATTTTGATTTAGCATTACGTAAATTTATAACAGGTGTCAATGACACAGAAGTAACCAACCGTGTACCACAAGTAACTGTTGATAAAACAACAGGAAAAATTACATACAACCACACAAAAGATCCAGTAGAAGTTGAATCAGGTGATATTGTTACCTATACCATTCGTATCTTTAATGAAGGAAAAGTAGCAGGATATGCCAATGCTGTAAAAGACGATATTCCAGAAGGACTTGAATTTTTACCAGACAATGAAATCAATAAACAATATGGATGGAGTAAAACATCAGATGGAAAATCAATTGTCACGAATTATCTACAAAAAGATGATAACAAAACCAATTTGTTGAAACCATTTGACAAAGATACCATGACTTCACCAGATTATCGAGATGTAAAAGTTGCTTTTAAAGTAACAGAACCAAACTCTTCTAAGAAAACAATTATCAATATAGCGGAAATTAACGATGATTCTGATAAAAACGGAAATCCAATTGAAGATATTGATTCAACACCAGGAAATGGCGTAGATGGTGAAGATGACATTGATAAAGAATATTTAAAATTAAAACCATTTGACTTGGCTCTACGTAAATTTATTACAGGTGTTAATGATAAGCAGGTTACTAATCGTGTACCACAAGTAACCGTTGATAATAGCACAGGAAAAATTACATACAACCATACGAAAGATCCAGTATCTGTTCAAAATGGAGATGTTGTTATTTATACCATTCGTATTTACAACGAAGGAGAAACTTCTGGATATGCAGATGAAATAACAGATGATATTCCAGATGGTACAAAATTCATTATTGATAATGAAATCAATACACAATATCGTTGGAAATTATCATCAGATGAGAAAAAAGTGACAACCGATTATTTGTCACATCAAAGAGATGAAAATAATTTATTAAAAGCATTTGATAAGAAAACAATGAAAACACCGGACTACAAAGAGGTAAAAATTGCTTTGCAAATTACAGAACCAAATACTTCAACCAATATCTTAAAAAATACAGCTGAAATTAGTGAAGATAGTGATAAGAATGGAGATCCAACAGAGGATATCGACTGTCTCTTATACACATCTCCGAGCCCACGAGACCGAGGCTGAT
>CAMCHB010000005.1 GCA_945874585.1 uncultured Clostridium sp.
TATTATAGTTATGAATGCTGGAAATTTAAGGTAAACTTACCTTAATAAATTTTGTAGATTTTTGTAAAAAGTTGTCGTTTTGCATGAGAGGAGGTCATTTTATGTTAAACTTTGTTATCTGTGATGACAATCAAAACATTGTCGATAAACTAGCTAAAATATTAGAATCTATTTTTATTGAACATGAATTAAATGGTCATGTATTGCTTCAAACAATCCATGCTGAGGATGTCTTAAACCTCATTCAATCAGATGCTTCTAAAATTGATGTTCTCATTTTGGACATTCAGCTTAAATCCGCTATCTCTGGTCTTGCCATTGCAGAACAAATGCGTCATCAGAACAAAAATACATATCTTATTTTTACAACCGGTCATCTAGAATATGTGATGCTAGCTTACAAGTATAAGACTTTTGATTATCTGCCAAAGCCTATTACTTTTGCCAAAATTGAAGAAACCATTTTACGTCTTTTTCAAGATGCGAGTCACAATTCCAATCCTCATTATTTAACACTTGCTTCCAAAAATGTTTTAATTAACGAAGATGATGTTTATTACATCAAAAAAGATGGCATGAGAACGATTTATAGCTCCTTTTCTAAAATTGAAAGCTCTCTTCCACCAAATTTTATTCGTTGTCATAAATCGTACATTGTCAATATTCATAAAATTACAGACATTCAATTTAACACCAATACCATCTTTTTAAAAGGTAATATTTCTTGCTCTATTGGTCCTAAATACAAAAATAATTTATTGGAGGTTATTCATCATGACGAACTTATTCCAAACCATTTGGTTTTATCTAACCACGCCAAATGAAATGTTAACCAACCTAATATGTAGTCCACTTTTAATTGTAGATGCTTATGTTGGTATGTTTTTATTCGTAACCATTTTAAATTTCGAAGCAACGAAAAAAGAAAAATTATGGTATGTTGGCATTATTTCGATGTTAGCTTTATCAACACGTTTTTTAATTCCAAATCCATATGGTACCTTCATCAATATGATCGCAATTCCATTTTTGATTATGTATATTTTTAAAACCAGTTTATTAAAAAGTGTGCTAGCAGAACTTCTACCTTTATTGGTTTCTGCTTTAGTAGAGCCTATTTGCGCCAAATTCTATATTCTTATCTTTCAAATTCCGCTTGAAACAGCTATGACAACACCTCTTTCACGTATGTTTGTTATGTTGCTCATCTATGCTATCATATACAGCATTGGCATTTTATCCAAAAAGTTTGACTTGAATATTCATTTGCTAGATGATTTTAATTTCAAAAGTAAAGTACTCCTAACCGTCACCTTTTGCTTAGGTCTTGTTTCTATTGGAATTCAATACTACATTGTAAATTATTATAGCAATAATATTCCCGTTATTATTACTTTATTAAGTACTTCTATTTTACTAATCTATTTTTTCATTAGTTTGTATGGTCTGGTACGAACCAATCAATTGGAACTAACCAAACAACATTTAGAGGAATCTGAATTATACAACAAAACACTTTCTATTTTATACGATAATATTCGTTGTTTTAAACATGATTTTAGCAATATGGTACAAGCTATTGGTGGTTATGTAAAAACGGAAGATATGCCAGGGCTTACGAAATATTATGCTCAATTATCCGATGATTGCCAAAAAGTAAAAAATTTAACGGCTTTAAATCCAATGGTTATTAACAATCCTGCTACCTATAGCTTACTTACTTCTAAATATTATGCAGCTGAATCAAAAGGAATTTCGATTCAATTTGATCTTTTTATGGATTTAAGTACCTTGCATATGAAAATTTATGAATTTTGTAAAGTGCTCGGCATTTTACTGGATAATGCCATTGAAGCCTCTAGCGAATGTCCCGAAAAAATCATTCATGTCAAAATGCGTGTAGATTCTTCTATGCAACAGCCACGTCAATTACTGATTATCGAAAATACCTATGCAGATAAAGATGTCAATCTTGAAAAAATCTTTGAAAAATCATTTTCAACCAAGCCACATAATACTGGCTTAGGCTTATGGGAAATTCGTAAAATTCTAAGACGTCATAACAATCTAAATTTATATACTACCAAAAATGAGCAGTTCTTTATTCAGCAATTGGAAATCTATCCATAAAAAACGCCTTATAAAAGCAGGTAAAACTCTGTTTTTATAAGGTGTTTTTTCATGCCATTTTTCACGCTTCAACATAAGAAGCATTACCCCATGGATAATGCTTCTTTTTTCATTAGTCTTTTTTTATTAAAGATGCTGGCATTTTAGGTTGATGAAATAACCCGAAAACCCAACAAGTTGTGTTGGTTGCTCTTGCATACTTTTCTGCAACTTTTGCTAACAATTTTAACATAACAATTCCTCCTAAATATAGATCTATTTTACTATATGATATGTACCGGTTACCACATCATATAAATTGAAAATCAATTTTTGACAGGATACACTTCATGACCATATTGATTTTTGGTTAAACGATAGGCTACTCTACTTAGCATACAACTTTGTAAGAACATGCCAATCCATAAAATATTGGAAATAACCATATTGGGTATGAAAAATGATACCAGTAAACTTATGGTAAGTGTTACATAGGATAACTTCTTTTTCTTCTGGCGTTCTTTTTGACCAAGAATAGGAACATTTTCAGTATCAGCAGGTGCATACAATTGACACATTCTCATACCAAATAGCCAAACTGCCACAATCCCTATTCCATGTATCAACGGATTTGGCCATACAATCATTTGACTCAACCACGCATTGCCACAATAGAATATAGTGGTTGCTAAAATACAACCTAGATGTGTTTTTAAATGAATTCCTCCTGAATAAACCTTGTATGGCAAAATCAGAACATACGCGAGTAAAGTAAGCCATCCCACTCTTAATAAAAAAGCAATTGCAATTAGTAAAAATATTTTTGGTACTTCTCCTACTACCATTTCTAGTCCATATTGTAGGACTTCTGCTTTTTCTGCATCAATGTCTGGCATTTCCTGTTGCATTTTTTGAACCAAATAGCGACATATTTTTTCAATCATTTCTTCCTCTTTTCAACTTTATTTTACATGATTGAATCTTTCTTTTTTCATTTTTTATATGAAAACGTTTAGTTAGCACATATAAATTTATTTTTTCTATTTCATATCCATATTTCTGTTTTTTATATCTTATCCCAGTAAATAGGAAGAACAAATAAAAAAAGAAAGGAAACTCCTTTCTTTAATCTTCTAAGTTTATACCTTCTAAAGCCTTCCAGCTTCCGACTTTTTGTGGAAGCACCTGAAAACTCATTTTTTCTTTTCGAACCGGATGCGTCAAAATGACACGATACGCCCATAAATTGATTTGCTTTCCGCTTCCTCTTGTTCCATACTTTTGATCCCCGTAAATACTGTGTCCTCGAGAAGCTAATTGCACACGAATTTGGTGATGTCTACCTGTATACAAATGAATTTTCAACACGGAAAGATTTGTTTTTTCATCGTATTTTAAAACTTGGTAAGCCAGCTTGGCATATTTGGCATTTTTCTGCTCTTCTGTTGTCACAAAAGACATGTTTTTTCGCTCATTTTTCCACAAATAATCTTCTAATATTCCTTCTGGTTTATCCCATTTTCCATCGGTAATAACCAAGTACTCTTTTTGAAATGTTTTATTACGTATTTCCTCACTTAAACGAGCAGCTGCTTTGGATGTTTTAGCAAACACCATAACACCTCCAACTGGTCTATCTAATCGATGAATCAGTCCCAAATAAACATTCCCTGGCTTTTGGTATTTCTCTTTTAAATATTGTTTCACAATGGTTAATAGATCCCTATCCCCTGTTTTATCACTTTGGGATGGTACATTGACTGGTTTTTCTACCACAATCATATGATTGTCTTCGTACAAAATATGTAACGCCTGCATGTTATCTCTCCCATCTTCCATAAATTCCACAAGGTAATACAAGATGAGATTTTTTCATTGGCAATCCAATTTCGCCATAAGATACTTTTCCCTTTGCTGGTAAATGCAAAGTTAATAAATTTCCTAGTACAGCAGAAGAAATACCTGTTGTGTATGAGTTAATTAAGAAAAACAAAGGATCTTTGGCTAATACTTTGGTACAAAGAGCTACTAAATCTGCAATGTTTTCTTCAAATTTCCAGATTTCCCCCTTGGTTCCTCGTCCATAAGAAGGTGGATCCATGATAATGGCATCATAGGTATTACCACGTCTGATTTCTCTTTGAATAAACTTTACAACATCATCTACGATATAACGAACCTTTCGATCTTGTAAATGAGATGCTATTACATTTTCTTTGGCCCATGTTACCATACCTTTTGAACTGTCAACGTGACAAACTTCTGCTCCTGCTTTTAGGCATGCAACAGTAGCACCACCTGTATAGGCAAATAAATTCAATACCTTGATAGGTCTTTTTTCTTTTTGAATCTTTGCCATCATCCAATCCCAGTTAACTGCTTGTTCTGGAAACAATCCAGTATGTTTAAATCCCATCAATTTAATTTGGAAAACCAAATCTTTATAATGAATTTTCCAGCTGGCAGGTACTTGATCTTGTCCAGACCAAGCTCCACCACCTTTCGAGCTTCGGTGATAAACTGTAGAAACATGTTTCCATTTATCTGGGAAGCTTTTTTCTTTCCAGATAATCTGTGGGTCTGGTCGAACCAATTGATACTTTCCCCATCTTTCCAATTTTTGACCATCAGCCATGTCTATAATTTCGTAATCTTGCCATTGATTTGCTATTTCCATTTTTTAATTCCCTTCTATCCATTTTACTACTTCTTCTATACTAGTAACCGGTGTTGAAGCACCAGCCATAATGCCAATTTTCCCTTTTCTTTGAAAGTCTTTTAAATCTTCTTTTGTTTCTATCCATATGGTTTGGCTGCAATTCTCTTTTGCGATTGTATATAATTTTTCTGTATTGGAACTATTTTTTCCACCAATAATAATCATTTGATTCATTTGCTTTGCCATTTCTTCTGTTTCCGCTTGTCGTCTACTAGTAGCTGGACATATGGTATCCAAAACCTTTATTTCAATAGTTGGCAATAAATTTTGGACCTTCTGAACAATTTCTTCCCATTTTTTATGGTGAAATGTTGTCTGAGATATAAGCGCAATTTTTTCTTTTCCGCTTACTTTCCAATCCTGAATTGCTTGTCCTATATCTTCTTTTTTTTCTATAACGCTAACTGCCTCCTTACAACATCCAGCAATTCCAATGACTTCTGGGTGTTGTTTATGCCCTGTCAAAAAAATATAATATTGTTGATTAACTAGATCACTTGCCATTTGATGTATTTTTAGAACCTTAACACAAGTTAGATCGACCAATGTAATGTTTCTTTTTTTAGCCTTTTCATAAATCACTGGTGGAACCCCATGGGCACGAATGATAACAGTGGCTTTTTCTGGTGACTCTTCTATATTCTCTATTACATGTAACCCTTTTCTTGCAAGCTGTTCCATCACTTGTCTATTATGTGTTAACTCCCCTAAACAATAAACTTCTTTTTCTTGTTGTAATTGTTTTTCTGTTTGTTCTACCGCATTTTTTACGCCAAAACAAAAACCCGCTAATTTTCCTACTTTTACTTCCATATTTTTTTCCCTTACTTTACAAATTTACTAAAATTTGAAAAAAACTTATCATAAAATAGATGTTTAAAATAGAAAAAACCAAGGTAATCACAACCGTTGCACAAAATAGTTTATTCTTTCCTATCCATCTGACAAAACCATTTTTTCTTTTGTCATCTCTTTTTTGTTTGGTTTCAATATAGGTATCTTTTGCATATTCCATTTTCATCCCCCCATACCAGTATGTATGTTGGAAATGACGGAAATATACCTATTCTAGATTGTTTTTTTCCATTTTCGTATTGCATTATATCATAATTTTTTTCGATTTTCGATATATTTTCTGTTTTGCTCTTTTTCTTCTTATTATTTTAACTGCTCTTTGATATTTTCCGCTATTTTTCTGGTAATTCCTTTTACTTTCATCAATTGATCAATTTCTGCTTCTTGGATTTTTTGAACGCTTCCAAATTTCGTTAGTAATTCTTGTTTTCGTTTGTCACCAATTCCTGGTATGGTGTCTAATGCTGATTGTGTCATAGATTGATCACGTAGTTTCTGGTGGTACGTAATTGCCACATGATGTACTTCATCTTGAAAATTGGTAATCGCCTGCATTAAATCTTCTGAAATTTCAATTTCATTTCGTTTTCCATCAATTAAAGCCCTGGTACGATGTTTATCATTTTTAACCATTCCATAGACTGGTATATCCAAATCGTATTTGTGCAAAGCTTTTTGAATCGCATGAATTTGCGTAATCCCACCATCTGCTAATATGAGATCTGGTAAGGCTCCAAACCCTCCATTGGGACTTTCTATGGAATGCTTTAACCTTCTGGTTACAACCTCTTCCATGCATTTTGGATCATCTTGTCCCACTACATTTTTGATACGGAATCGACGTGATAATTTTCGGTTAATCACACCATCTTTCATGACACACATACCAGCTACAATGTATTGTCCTGCTATATTTGAAATATCAAAACTTTCAATTTTTCTTGGCATTTTTTCCAGTTGGAGTTTTTCTTTCAATTCCAATAAAATTTCAGTTTTATCTTTTAATTTATTTTCCAAGGTGATTTTTGCATTTCTCTGAGCCATTTCTACAAAACGCAATTTTTCTCCCCTTTGCGGAGCCTTGATTTCCACTTTATGTCCAGCTTGTTGACTCAACCATTGTTCCATAGATGCCTTATCTTCTATTTCCTCTTGTATCATAATCTTGGAAGGAAGACTTGGTTGATCCATATAATATTGTTTCATAAAGCCAGATAATATCTCTGGGTCTGCTTCATCTTTCCATTCTTCTAGATAATAGTGTTCTCTTGCAATCATCTTACTTCCTCTGACAAAAAAGATTTCAATACAAACGGATAAATCATTTTTATATAGACCAATTACATCAATATTGTTTTCTGAAATATTCGATACTTTCTGTTTCATAGAAATACGTTCAATCGCTAGCATACGATCACGAATTTGTGCTGCTTTTTCAAATTCTTGTTTCTCAGATGCTTGTTGCATTTCTTCTTGCATTTTCTGAACAATTTGTTCTGTTTTCCCTTCTAGTAATAAAACAATTTCATCTATCTGTTTTTTGTATTCTTCCTTTGAAATATAGCCCATACAAGGAGCTGGACATTTATGAATAGAATAATTCAAGCATGGTCTTTTATGTGCTCTATAATCACGGCATTGTACAATTTGAAAACGGTCACGAATGAAATTTACCATTTCTCTTGCACTTCCTGGATTAGCATATGGTCCAAAATATTTCGCCCCATCTTTTTGCAATCTTCTCGTAATAAAAACTCTGGGATAATCAGATGTTGTATCAATTTTAATATAGGGATAGGTTTTATCATCTTTTAGCAAAACATTAAATTTGGGACGATTTTCTTTGATTAAATTACACTCTAAAATCAATGCCTCTGCTTCGTTATCTGTTACAATATATTCAAAATGATCAATTAAAGAAACCATTTTTAAAATTCTTTGTGTCTTATTGGTTTTTCGAAAATATTGACTCACTCTATTTTTAAGAGAAATCGCTTTTCCTACATAAATAATATTATCATCTTTATCGTGCATAATGTAGACTCCTGGTTTTTTAGGCAATTTTTTCAATTCCTCTTCAATATGAAACATAGTACTCTCCCTTCTCAACTGTATTATTGTTATTATATCATAATTTCAGAACATAGAACAAATAAGAAGAATTTTTCATTTCTCTTTGATAAAAAAAATAAGAAAAAGCATTTCAGAATTTAATAAAAATTCTAAAATGCTTTTCTGGTTATAATGGCCTAGGTGTTTTTGATCATCGTTAGATGTTTCATAATACCATATTGCCCAACGCGATAAGCGTCTTGTTGGCTGGCAATTTCAATTTTTTTAATGCCTGTGTTTTCAGCTACATATTCCTTAAAGTGTTCTTTCGTTTCTGTGTTTCCATGATTGATAATCACCGATCGAACGTTTTGAAATTGCTGAATCAATCCTAATAATACTTCTTTTCTTCCATGGGCTGAAAACTCACTGGAAGATTTGACAATATCCTGATACTGTTCATCCTCCTTCAGTTCCCGACCATAAGTGCCTTCTGCACAATAGCCAGAAAATTGAATCAAACTCATTTCTTTTCGTTTCAAGAATTCTGGAATATAAAATTGAGCAGGTCCATACTTACCCATACCAGATGATGTGACAATAATCTTTGGTTTTGTATTAGAAACCAATTCCATTCTCATATCATTATCTTTTACGATAAAGAAATTATGTGGTAAAAAATCTTGCATATCTGATTTCAAACCTTGCAAGGCACCACTGTGATAAATATCGGTGTAGGTAATCCCCAAATTCCCATCTAAGTAAATGGGGGTATCATACAAAACTTCTGATACTTCCTGCAATTTCCGAATCCGATACAAAATTTCCTGTGTTCTACCGAGCGAAAAAGCTGGTAATAAAACACTTTTCTGCTTTTTCAAAGCCTCCTCTACATTTGATTCAAAATTCACTTCGTGTTCCAGTTCTTGTACAGAAGTATCACCATATGTGCTTTCACAAATAATGGTGACTGGTAACTGTTTAATTTTTTCTGGAATGTCTTCGACTTCAAAAAATACATTGTGATCATGATAATCACCTGTAAATAAAAGATTTGTTTTGCCTTCCACTTCCATCAAAATCATAGCAGCTCCCAATAAGTGACCATTTGGCAAAAACGTAATTTTAATCGAACGTTGAGAACCTAAATAAAAAGGTTTCAGATAATTATGTGGTATTAAACCTTTCATGGTATCCACCACATCACCATCACCAAAAAGAACTTTGTGTTTTAGTTTCTTGGCCCGTTCTTTCAAAATCTTGGCTGTGTCATGTAATGCATGTGGCATTAGCATGGCTGTGTTGTACGTACAATGTACGCTTCCTTCATATCCTCTACGATATAACAAAGGAATACGTCCGCAGTGATCCACATGTGTGTGTGTCACCAGAACAAAATCCAATTGCTTTGGATCATCCAAGAGCAATTTTTCATTTTCCTCATCATAGTTAGGTTCCTGAAAGATTCCACAATCCAACATACCTTGCACAATTTCGCCGTCACTTAACCGGATATAAAGTAAAAAAGATGATCCTGTTACTTCGCTATGTTGTGCAATTACATTTACATAGGGCAATCCACTTGTTGTCATAACAAACACCTCACTTAAAATTTTTTAGTGGCCTATATAATTACATCCATCTCTATTTTACCATTTTTGTAAAATTAAGTCAACCAATTTATGTAAACGTAAAACGAATGTTTTTATTTTTTTTGTTGCGTTTTTTTTCTGATATTATATAATGATAGTGACATACTATATAAAGATTAAAGGAGGTTTTATTTATGTGTGGAATTGTAGGTTATATTGGAAACCATTCAGCTAAAAATGTTCTGATGAATGGATTAACCAATTTAGAATACAGAGGCTATGATTCTTCTGGCATTTCCATTTTAAAAGAAAATGCTATTCAAACGTTGAAAACAAAAGGTCGTGTCAATGACCTAGCCAAATTAGAGGGATTCCCTGAATTTGATGGTACTTGCGGCATTGCTCATACCAGATGGGCAACGCATGGTGAACCATCCGATTGTAATGCACACCCTCATCTTAGCAATAATCAACTTTTTGCCGTTGTACACAATGGTATTATTGAAAATTATCAAACTTTAAAAGCATTCTTGCTCGATAAAGGCTATCACTTTCTTTCTGAAACAGATACCGAGGTCATTCCTAATTTAATTGACTATCATTATCAACAAACGCATGAATTTCTAACAGCTGTTCAAAAAACCTGTCATGAATTGGTCGGCAGTTATGCCATTTGCGTTATTTCCCCTTTGCATCCCGATACGCTCATCGTAGCCAAACGAAATAGTCCTTTAGTGGTTGGAAAAGGAAACCACGAAAGCTTTGTAGGTTCTGATATTCCGGCTCTTTTGGCTTATACCAAAACATTTTATTTTATGGAAAATAATGAATTAGCTGAACTGCATAAAGATTCTATTAAATTTTATGATGCTAATTTAAAAGAAATTCAGAAAAAAGCTCAAACCAGTGAAATGGATGCAACAGCCATCTCTAAAAATGGCTATGAGGATTTCATGCTAAAGGAAATTCACGAGCAAGATTCTGCGATTCGTAAAACATTACAAAGTTGCGATTTTGCTCAAAAACTTGGTTGGGATGCTAAAAAGTTAGAAAAAATTCATCAAATTTATCTAATTGCCTGTGGAACTGCTATGCACGCAGGTTTTATTGGAAAAACACAAATCGAGTCTTTGTGTCGTATTCCTGTTACCGTAGATATGGCATCCGAATTTCGCTATCGCAATCCTATTATCGATGAACATACACTTTCTATTTTCATCAGCCAATCTGGTGAAACAGCCGATACTTTAGCTGCTTTAGAGTTGGCAAAAGCTAAAAAATCCTATACCATTGCCATCACCAATGTACCTGAAAGTAGTATTACCCGTGTAGCAGATACGGTATTTTATACCCAAGCAGGCCCTGAAATTGCCGTTGCCTCTACCAAAGCCTACACTTCTCAATTAGCCTTACTTTCTGCTTTTTCAATTTATCTAGCTGAATTGCTTCATGGCTCTACTACTGAACTTTCTAATTTGAAACAAGAATTAAAACAAATTCCAGAAAAAGTAGAAAGTATTTTATCTAACACCGCTTTTCTGAAAGAATTTGCACAAAAAATTTACCATGAAAAGGATTTATATTATATTGGCCGTGGAACCGATTATTATGTTGCTTTAGAAGGTGCCCTAAAAATAAAAGAAATCTCCTATATTCATGCAGAAGCCTATGCAGCAGGCGAATTGAAACATGGTCCAATTGCTTTAATTGAAAAGGATACAACGGTTGTTTCTGTGGTAACTGACCCTAACACGGCTGGTAAATCCATTAGCAATATGGAAGAAGTAATGGCAAGAGGTGCTAAAATTTTATGCATTACCAATCAACCATTAGATACTGCCTTTTTCCCTTATACCATTTCCATTCCCCATACAAATCCACTGCTAGCACCTATGTTATCTGTCATTCCGCTTCAGCTTTTAGCTTATTATGTAGCAAAAGAAAAGCATTTAGATGTTGATAAACCACGAAATTTAGCCAAATCTGTTACCGTAGAATAAAAAGAAGGAAGAGAAATCTTCCTTCTTTTAGCTTCCCAGCCACAATTTTAGTATCATCAATAAAATAGCACCTGGTACTCCCAATACACCAACAAAAATAGCAGTTAGCACATTCAGTCCTATGTGAAATCCAAAAGTAGCCCCTATAAAATTGATAACATACAGAAGAAGTGCACCTAAGATAGAATTGAAAATGATTTTGACAATCATTTTTAGCGGTACAATAAACACTCTACCTAAAACAAACAAAAAAAGAATGCAAGCTAGATAAGTAATCACAACATTATTGTCCATTTTCCATCACCTCTTCTTATTTCATCCTATGATAGAAAATGGACAAATATGCTTGTTTTTTAAACTACTTTATCTTCTTGCATTCTCATTTGAATTTCATGAATACGATCCAAAGCAATGGATTTGCTTTTCGCTTTTTTCATCAGATAATCCAATCTCGCTCGATTTGCTTTTATTTCATATGCATAATAATCAATCAAATCGCCTTGTGCATACTCATAATTCTGATTGGCAAAAGCTAAATCTTGCTTGGTTTCAATGATAGCCTTCATGATTTCTTGATGCACTTGCTTTTCTTTCTTTTCTTCGAGCATTTTTTCTCTTACGAAATTATCCCTCATACTTTCCCCCTATTTTTCTAGAACGAATTGTTATTTATAATATATGCCATTCCAGGGAGAAATATTCCTTTTTCGGAATTTTTTTACAAACTACCAATTTCACTATCTAATTCTTTCATGAATTCTTCTAGACTTTGTTGACCTAGATCACCTTTTTCACGAGAACGTACAGAAATAGATTGACTCTCTTTTTCTTTATCTCCAATAACCAACATGTAAGGAATCTTTTGCAATTGTGCTTCACGGATCTTATAACCAATCTTTTCATTTCTGTCATCTAATTCGACACGAATTTTCTTATCTTCTAATTGTTCTTGTATTTTTTTGCAATAGTCAACTTGTTTATCACTAATTGGCATAATTTTTACTTGAACTGGAGCAAGCCATACAGGAAAAGCTCCCTTTGTTTCTTCGATTAAAAAGGCCATAAAACGATCCAAAGTTCCTAATATAGCACGGTGAATTACAACTGGTCTGTGTTTTTCGCCATCTTCTCCTACATATTCTAGCTGGAATCTCTCTGGTAATAGGAAGTCTAATTGACAAGTAGAAACTGTTACATCATGTCCTACAGCAGATTTTAATTGAACATCTAGTTTTGGACCATAGAAAGCAGCTTCTCCTTCAGCCTCATAGAAATGAATACCCAATTCTTTTAGGATTTCTCTTAATTGGCTTTCTGCTTTTTCCCACATTTTATCATCATCAAAATATTTTTCTTTGTTGTTTTTATCTCTTAAAGATAGACGGAATGCATAATCTTTAAAGCCAAAATCTTTGTATACAGATAAAATTAGTTTTACCACACGTCCTACTTCATCTTTGATTTGATCTGGACGTACAAAAATATGGGCATCGTTTTGACACATTTCTCTTACTCTTTCCAAACCACAAACAGCTCCACTATCTTCATAACGGAAATCATGTGCTAATTCACCAATACGAATTGGTAAATCACGATAAGAATGTAATTTATTTTTGTAAATTAACATATGATGTGGGCAATTCATTGGTCTTAAAACCAATTCTTCTGAGTCCATTTTCATAACCGGGAACATATCTTCTTTGTAATGATCCCAATGGCCTGAAACCTTGTATAATTCTGTACTTGCCATAGATGGTGTATAAACATGTTGGTAACCCATACGGATTTCTTTGTCTTGGATATATCTTTCTAACAAACGACGAACCGTTGCACCATGTGGTAAATACATTGGTAATCCAGAACCAACCAATTCATGTGTCATAAATAAATCTAGGCTTTTTCCAATTTTTCTATGATCTCTTTGTCTTGCTTCCTCTAGTTTGGCAAGATATTCTTCAAGTTGACTTGCTTTTGGGAAAGAAATCGCATAAATTCTTTGCAACATCTTGTTTTTCTCGCTACCTCTCCAATAAGCACCAGATGAAGATAAAATTTTTACAATTTTAATTTTTCCTGTTTCCATTAAATGAGGGCCTGCACATAAATCGGTAAAATCTCCTTGGCGATAAAAACTGATTTCTTCTCCTTCTGGTAAGTCTTCAATCAATTCTACTTTATATGGTTGATCTTTCATCAATTCCAATGCTTTTTCTTTTGGTAAAGAAAATCTTTCAATTGCAATATTTTCTTTAATAATTTTTTTCATTTCTTCTTCTATTTTTGCCTTATCCTCATCTGTAAATGGCTTTTCAACATCAAAATCATAATAAAAACCTTCGTCAATAGCAGGTCCAATGGCAAATTTTACGTCTGGAAATAATCTTTTAACAGCTTGTGCCATGATGTGAGATGTTGTATGCCAATAAGCTTTTTTTCCAGCTAAATCACTTTCAAATGTGTGAATGACTAAGTGACAATCTTGCTCCAATGGATGACGCAAATCTTGAATTTTTCCATCCACTTCACCACAAGTTGCAACTCTTGCTAAGCCTTCGCTAATTTTCTTAGCCACTTCATAAATTGAAATTTCTTTCTCTACTTCTAATTTTGAACCATCTTTTAATGTAATTGTAATCATACAAAAAACCTCCTTTTATTTACCCTCTTGTGCTTTTTTGGATATAAAAAAACACACCTGTGGACATTATCCATAGGAGTGCTATACGCACGGTTCCATCCTATTCTTTTCTTAATTCTAGATGATAACGTATCTTACACGTCTAGCTTGTTCACTAGAAATATCCAGAGTTAGTTTTCAAATATGTTTTCTTAAGCTAGCTTTCAGCTATTGCCAGCTCTCTCTAAAAGAAACCTCTATTTTACTCGTCTCTTACTATTTTTACTGCTCCTATTTTATTACTTTTTTCCTCATTCGTCAATACTTTGGAAAAAAATAACTTTTTGGAGTCGTCTATAAAAAATAACAGATTTAAAAAATCAAAAAAAATTTTTGACATTCTCCTTGTCAAATTGGCTTTTTTGTAGTATAATGTGAACATTATAAAAATCGATAGACGTTTGATGGAGACTATATTAAATTTCTTTTTTCGAGAGAGTTTATGGTTGGTGGAAATAAACAAAAAGGATTTAAGAATCTACTCCGGAGTTTTTAGTGAAAGCTAAACCGCTGGTATTGGTTATCATACCATAGAGTATAATAAAAGGTGGTACCACGTAAAAAGCGTCCTTTGTCATTTGGCAAAAGACGCTTTTTGTTTTACCTCCCACCTATCGATTGGAAAGGATGAAGTATATGTTAGATATTAAATTTGTTAGAGAAAATCCTAAATTGGTAAAGGAAAATATTCGAAAGAAATTTCAAGATCAAAAATTACCTCTTGTTGATGAAGTCATCTCTTTAGATGCTAAATACAGAGAAGTAAAAAGCAATGGAGATAATTTAAGAGCAGAAAGGAAAAAAATTAGCAATGAAATTGGATCTCTTATGAAAGCTGGAAAAAAAGAGGAAGCCAATGTTGTGAAAGAAAAAGTAAATCAAATCAATGCCACATTAAGTGAGAATGAAAAACAAGAAACTTATTATGCAGATGAAATCAAAAAAAGAATGATGCGCATTCCCAATATGATGGATCCTTCTGTCCCAATTGGAGAAGATGATTCTAAAAATGTAGAAGTCAAACGATATGGAGAGCCAAAAGTACCAGATTATGAAATTCCTTTCCATGGCGAAATATTAGAAGCACTTGGTGGTATTGACTTAGATTCTGCTCACCGTGTAGCTGGTAATGGATTTTATTATTTAATTGGAGATATTGCTCGTTTACATTCAGCTGCCCTTACTTATGCTAGAGATTTTATGATCAATAAAGGTTTTACTTATTGCATTCCCCCTTATATGATTCGTTCTAGTGTTGTAACCGGCGTTATGAGTTTTGAAGAAATGGATGCTATGATGTATAAAATTGAAGGCGAAGATTTGTATTTAATTGGAACCAGTGAACATTCTATGATTGGTAAATTTAAAGACCAAATTCTAAAAGAAGAAGATTTACCTTATACGCTTACTTCTTATTCTCCTTGCTTCCGAAAAGAAAAAGGATCTCATGGCTTAGAAGAACGTGGTATCTATCGTATTCACCAATTTGAAAAACAAGAAATGATTGTGGTATGCAAACCAGAGGATAGTTACAAATGGTATGATAAAATGTGGGGTTATACGGTAGAATTGTTTAGAAGCATGAATATTCCAGTTCGTACTCTTGAATGTTGTAGTGGTGACTTAGCTGACTTAAAGGCTAAGAGTGTTGATGTTGAAGCTTGGAGTCCAAGACGTAAAGCTTATTTTGAAGTTGGTAGCTGTTCTAATTTGACAGATGCACAAGCTAGAAGATTGGGCATTCGTATCAAAGGAAAAGAAGGAAATTACTATGCTCACACTTTAAACAATACCGTTATTGCACCACCTCGTATGTTAATTGCTATCTTAGAAAATAATTACCAACCAGATGGTAGTGTTATTGTTCCAGAAGTCTTACGTCCATATATGGGTGGACTTGAAAAAATAGAAAAGAAATAGGAGAAAATGATGAATATAAAAAATCCAAAATTTGAAATTTCAGCTACGAATCCTAAACAATATCCTCAAAATGGTTTACCAGAAATTGTTTTAGTGGGAAAATCTAATGTGGGAAAATCTTCTTTTATTAACACCTTAGTTAATCGAAAGAATTTAGCTAGGACAAGTAGCCAACCAGGCAAAACCAGATTGATCAATTTTTACAACATCGATCAACAATTTTATTTGGTTGATCTTCCTGGATATGGTTTTAGTAAAATGTCCAAAACACAGCAAGCCCAAGTTGGTCAGTTTATTGAAGAATATTTGGTCAAGAGCAATTCCATCAAGTTAGTTCTCTTTTTGGTTGACATTCGTCATGATCCAACAGCTAATGATCAAGTTATGTATCAGTACTGTGTTCAAAACAATTTGCCTTTTATTGTTATTTGCAATAAAGCAGATAAAATTGCTCCAACCAAGGTCCAAGCTAGGGTCGATGAAATTCAGATGAAACTAAATCCACTCAAAGATATTGCCTTCTATCCTTTTTCCTCTGAAAGGAAAATTTATACGGATACCATTCTACAAGTAATGGAAAATAAACTATTGTCATAAAATACTGTTCTTTCTCATAAAATGGGATAAGAGCAATTTGAAAGAGTTTTTCTAATTGCCTACAAGCAAGCGAAAAACTCTCTTTCTTTTTTTCATAAAACTCCCTCTTTTCTTGCCGGAAACTATTTTATTTTCTGTCAATTTATAGTATAATAGAAGTATAGAGAATATTTTTAGACATGTTTTTGTCGGTTAGGAGTTTCATTATGCTTATGTGGCAATTATGGTTAATCATCGCTGGAATATTTCTAATTGCAGAAATTTTCACCGCTGGTTTTCTTATTTTCTGGGTTGGGATTGGCGCATTATTTGCAATGCTTGTCAGTTTCTTCACAGATAATTTATTGATACAAACCGCTGTGTTTGTATTCGCTTCAGCTGTCTTAATCCTATTAACAAGACCCTTTGTCAAAAAATACGTTGCAAAAGATCAAGATGATGTTGTAACAAATGCACAAGCCATTGTTGGAAAAACAGGTTTTGTAACACAAGACATCAGTAAAATTAAAGGCGCAGGTTTGGTTAAAATAGGAGAAGAAGTTTGGTCTGCTATTTCCCGTGATACAGAGGAAATAAAAAAAGGAACTGAAATTAAAGTTCTTGCTATTGATGGTGTTAAATTGATAGTAGAACCTATTTCTTCAACCGTTTCTTCTGAAACAAAATAAGGCGCAAGTAAAAAACAAATATTGCTATTGTTAATGTAGCAAATTTATTTTGAAGGAGGATGTTTTATGGTATTTTTAATTATACTATTGATTATCATTTTAGTTATTGCATTCAAATCTATTAAAGTTGTAAGACAATCTGAAGTTTATATCATTGAGCGTTTAGGTAAATTTCATAAAATTGCAGATGCTGGTCTTACCATTATTATTCCATTCTTTGATCGTGTGCGTTCTGTTGTTAGTTTAAAACAACAAACAATGGATATCCCACCTCAAGGTGTAATTACCAAAGATAATGTTACTATTACAATTGATACAGTTGTATTTTATCAAATAACAGATCCAGCAAAAGCTGTATACGAAATTCAATCATTGAAAAAAGGTATTGAGTACTTAGCCATTACAACCATTCGTGATATTGTTGGTAAAATGGACTTAGATGAAACCTTTAGTTCTCGTGATTCCATCAATCAAAAATTAAGAATTTTGCTAGATGAAGCAACTGATAAATGGGGCTGCCGTGTAGATCGTGTAGAAATTAAAGACATTAACCCACCAGCTGATATCCGTGATGCAATGGAAAAACAAATGAACGCAGAGCGAAATAAAAGAGCTTTGATTCTTCAAGCAGAAGCTGAAAGACAATCAGCCATTACCATTGCTGAAGGTAAAAAAGAAGCTGCCATTTTGGAAGCAGAAGCTGATAAAGAAGCTAAAATTCGTAGAGCTGCCGGTGATGCTGCTGCTATCGAAAAAGTAGCTGTTGCGAAAGCCAAAGAAGTACAAATGGTTTACGATGCTATTAAGAAATCAAATCCAGATGAGAAATTAGTTCAATTAAAATCTTTGGAAGCTTTAAAAGAAGTTGCCAAAGGTGATGCTAATAAAGTCTTTATTCCATTTGAAGCTACCAGTGCTCTTAGTGGTTTAGGAGCTGCCAGCGAAATGTTTAAAGACAAAGATAAGGCAAAAAAAACAAAAGAAGCAAAAGAAACTAAATAAAAATTGGAAATTGGGAGGTTTGATACCTCCTATTTTTTTGCAAACAAAAAGGAGATTCATTTGAATCTCCTTTTTGAGGTGTTAATGATTTGTGCTATATGCATCAATCATTTCATACAATTCATTAAACTTAGCTTGCATAACACGATTTCGATAATCTCTTCTCCATTCACGTGTTGTACTCCACGGATTTCTCTGATTATGCATTTCCTGTTTGTAGTCTGCATATACATCAAAACCCAATACTTGTTTCATAAACATGCTGGTTGGCACTTTACCTTTGGCATAATCTTTCCAGAATTTCATATCGGAAGAATCTGACCATTTACTAATAACCATAACATAGTACGGTTTCAGTTCAATGTGATAGCCTTGTTTGGTAGCTGCGTATTCAGCATATTTATCAGCCAATTCATCTACTTGATCTTCATCTGTGATATAACAGAAGTTATAATCATAGATTCTACCGTCTGCTTCATTCCGAAGAATAAAATAAACAGCTGGGAAAACTTGCATATCCCATGCACAATCATCCGCTTCTCTTCTGTCACAATCCTGTACGGTATTGTACATCCGTTCCATCAGATCTTTGTGAGCTGTAATGCAAACAACAGGATCGTTGGCTGGAAACATTTGAATCCATTCACCTTCGTGAGAAGATTCTGGTAAGTACAGATTAAAAGAATCGTTTTTAATTTTGGAACCTGGTGTCCAATAAACAACTCTTGGGCTGTTACTTGCCACTGTAACCATTGTTACTTCACTGATGTTGTATTGAATACGACCATCTTTTTTCGTATAAGCATACGAAGAAGCCATACCCAAAAGAAAAACTAAAGCTGTTAAAACCAAAATCGTGTTCCGTAATGTTCTTGTTGTCTTCATATTAACACACTCCTTAAGTAAAGAAATATTATTTCCATATCTCTATTATAGCACAAATTGCTAAAAAAGTCGAATATAGCCTCTTTCAATTTCCTTATTTTCCCTCTTGTCTTGTAAAAAAAGAAGCAGATGTTTTACATCTACTTCTTTTTTTATGGATTTTAATACATTCCTTGCATTCCAGCTGCTCCCATACCAGCATCATGGTTGCATCCTGCTTTTGGTTCTGGTTTTGTTGTAACAACACTTTCTGTTGTTAATACCATAGAAGCAACACTTGCTGCGTTTTGTAAAGCAGAACGTGTTACTTTCGTAGGGTCTACAATACCAGCTTTTTTCATATCAACATATTCTTCATTTAGAGCATCAAATCCAACGCCAACAGGGCTTGCTTTTACCTTGTCTAAGATGACAGATCCTTCAAGTCCAGCATTGGTTGCAATTTGTTTTACTGGTTCTTCTAAGGCTTTTAAAATAATTTTAACACCTAATTTTTCATCTTCTTTAACTGTATTCAATAATTTTTCAACTCTTGGAATGATATTAACATAAGCTGTTCCACCACCAGCTACTATACCTTCTTCAACAGCGGCTTTTGTAGCAGATAATGCATCTTCAATTCTTAATTTACGATCTTTCATTTCGACTTCTGTTGCAGCTCCAACACCGATTACAGCAACACCACCAGCAATTTTAGCTAATCTTTCTTGTAAGTTTTCTTTGTCATATGAGCTTGTTGTTTCTTCGATTTGTTTTCTAATTTGAGCAACTCTTGCAGCAATTTCATCCTTTTTGCCTGCACCATCTACAATAATTGTATTTTCTTTTTGTACTTTAATTTGTTTTGCTCTTCCTAATTGATTGATTTGAACATCTTTCAATTCCATACCTAAGTCGCTTGCTATTACTTCGCCACCAGTTAAGATTGCAATATCTTCTAGCATTTCTTTTCTTCTATCACCATATCCAGGAGCTTTAACAGCTACAACATTTAGTACACCTCTTAATTTGTTCAAAATTAAAGTAGATAATGCTTCTCCTTCAATGTCATCTGCAATAATAACAAGTTTTCCAGATTGTTGCATCAAGCTTTCAAGCAATGGTAAAATCTCTTGAATATTACTAATTTTCTTATCTGTGATTAAGATATATGGATTGTCTACAATTGCTTCCATTTTTTCTGTATCTGTTACCATGTATGGAGAAATGTAGCCTTTGTTAAATTGCATACCTTCTACAACATTTAATTCTGTATTAGCTGTTTTAGATTCTTCAATTGTGATAACACCATCTTTTGAAACTTTTTCCATAGCTTCTGCAATTAAAGAACCAACTTCTGTATTGTTTGCAGAAATACTTGCTACTCTGGCAATATCTTCTTTTCCTGATATTTGTGAACTAATATCTTTTAATCCTTCTACAGCCTCATGAACAGCTTTGTCCATACCTCTTTTGATAGCCATTGGATCTCCACCAGCAGCTACATTTTTTACACCTTCACGAATCAATGTTTGAGCAAGCAAAGTAGCGGTTGTTGTACCATCTCCTGCTACGTCATTTGTTTTTGTTGAAACTTCTTTTACTAATCTAGCTCCTACATTCTCGTATGGATCTTCTAATTCAATTTCTTTTGCAATGGTTACACCATCATTTGTAATAAGAGGTGCTCCAAAGCTTTTATCCAATACAACATTTCTTCCTTTTGGGCCAATTGTTACCTTTACAGTATCTGCTAATTTATTAACGCCCTCTAAAATAGACTTTCTTGCCTCTTCACCAAATTTAATATCTTTTGCCATAATATAACCTCCTAAAATTTATTTTAACACTTTTACTCTACTACTGCTAATATATCACTTTGTCTTACAATAATGTACTCTTGTCCCTCGTATTTAACCTCTGTTCCAGCATATTTGTTAACAATAATATGCTCACCTTTTTGAATATTCATTTTTACTTCTTTTCCATCTACCATTCCACCAGGTCCTACTGCAATAACTTCTGCAATTTGAGGTTTTTCCTTTGCTCCAGCAGATAATATAATACCACTTTTAGTGGTTTCTTCACTTTCTATCATTTTGATCAATACACGATCAGCTAATGGTTTAATCATAATTATTCCTCCTTTAATTATTAGCACTCTTTTTCTTTGACTGCTAATAATTTATACCTTATTCATTAAAAAGTCAATACTATTTTTAGAATTTTCACAATATTTTCACATTTAATCTTTTGGACAACATTGTACAATCTTATCATATATATGCTTTTGGGTATAAAAAAAGAACGATAATTTAAAAATTACCGTCTTTTTCATTCAAATTATACTAACTCTAATATAGCAACTTCTGCTGCGTCACCTTTTCTTGGTCCAGCTTTTACAATTCTTGTATAGCCACCTTTTCTTTCTCCATATTTAGGTGCTATTTCATTAAATAGTTTACCTGGAATATCGATATTTTTTCCGTCAGCATCTTTTACTTTGTTAAGATTTTTCATCATTTTTCTTCTAGCATTTAATCTTGATGGTTGATCTTTTTGTCTTTTTTCTGTTGTTTCAGCTTTAACAACTTTTAAGAATTCATTTCCGTTTTTACTTTTTACTAATTCTGTTACTTTGTTTCCATTACCATCTAATTTTGCTTTGACAACCTTAACATCTACCATATCAAAATTATCTTTTTCTTTAATAGCTAAAGATATCATACTGTCAGCAATTGCTTTTACTTCTTTTGCTCTTGCTTCCGTTGTTACGATTTTTCCATGTAACAACAAATCAGTTGTTTGACATTTTAACATGGCTAATCTATGATCTGTTGTTCTGCCCAATTTTCTGTTCTTTGCCACTTTTTTCACCTTCCTTGTTTTGCTTATTCTTCATCACTTGCGAAATCCAAATCCAATGAATGTAATTTGTTAATTACTTCATCTAAAGATTTCTTTCCTAAATTTCTAACCCTCATCATTTCAGCTTCTGATTTATTAGCTAAATCTTCTACTGTAGAAATTCCTGCTCTCTTCAAGCAATTATATGATCGAACTGATAATTCTAATTCTTCGATTGGCATTTCTAGAATTTTTTCTTTCTTTGATTCTTCTTTTTCTACCATAACTTTTGTGTTCTTTGCAGTTTCAGATAAATCAATAAATAATTCTAGATGACCTGTCATAACTTTAGCAGCCAAGCTTAAAGCTTCATAAGGCTTTAGGCTACCATCTGTCCAAACCTCGATTGTTAGCTTATCATAGTCTACCATTTGACCAACTCTTGTATTTTCAACTGAATAGTTTACTTTCTTTACAGGAGTAAAAATTGAATCTATTGGAAGTACATTTAAAGCTTGATTTGGTTTCTTATTTTTTTCTGCTGTATTGTAACCTCTACCTTTTTCTGTTGTAAGTTCCATTTGTAAATGTCCGCCTTCTTCAACAGTTGCAATATGTAAATCACCATTTAGAACTTCGACCGTTCCATCTGTAATGATATCCTTTGCTGTTACTTCTCCTGGTCCTTTAAAATCAATATGCATGACTTTTTCAACATTCTCTTCAGATTTCAATCGAACACTTTTTAAATTAACGATTATTTCTGGTACATCTTCTACCACATTTGGAACCGTTGAGAATTCATGAAGAACCCCCTCAATTTTTATACTAGTAATTGCAGTTCCAGGAAGAGATGATAACAAAATTCTTCTTAGAGAATTCCCTATGGTCATTCCATAACCACGCTCTAATGGTTGACATTCAAATTTTGCATAATTATTATCAACATCAACTTTTACGCACTCTATATTTGGTTTTTCGAATTCAATCATGTTTTATCTCCTATTCT